>JAGCWB010000153.1 GCA_017962065.1 Bacteroidales bacterium | reverse complement strand
TACATGCGGGCACCGAAGTCGAGCCAAGCTAAGGATGGTATTTGGTTCTGTTCTTCCTTGCCCGCGAAATGCCAGCGGTTGCCGGTGGCCTGTGTGCCGCCCTCCATGCGGAGGCCATACGGGTAATAGTCGCTGCGCTCTAGCACCGTGCCGTTTGCGCCTGTAATAAGACGCGTACTTCCAAGATGGTCACGGGTGTAGTACCACACATCCGAACCGGTCCCGGAAGTTGATGCCAGTATCCTTCCCGCTGCAAAATCCGTGCTTTCGAGATCGACAGAAACACTTTTATTGTAAACTATCGAACCAAGTGACAGGTACCCATAATACGCCGTGCCAACTTTTGCAAAAGCACCTACTTTGGTGCCATCAGCAAGGTACAGGAACGCGCCTCTTTCCTGAGATGCATTGTTGGCAAGTGTAATTTTATCGGGAAGATTCAGGACATTATATGTTGCCGCGATGTTTTGGCGGCTGTCGGATTTGAGCCTGCCGTTGCCGTCATGAGTATAGCTGTATGTTGTTCCTGAGTTTGTTACAGATGTGAGCAGATTACCATTGTAGCTATACGTAAGGGCGCTTTGTGTGCCACCCGAAGCGTTTTTCCTTGTAAGGGCTGTGATATTTCCATTCCTGTCATAACTGATGCCGTTTTCGGAAAGGGCCTGGCTGCCGGGTTGTATAGCGCCTGAAAGGCGTCCCATGCGATCATAGCTGAAGGCGTATGTTTTTTGCGTCCCGCCAACATTGGTCCAGTGAAGCTCAGCTATGTTGCCGTCATACAAAGGGGTGGCGCTCGTTGCATTCCAGTAATCATAGCCAAGGGCAAAGATGGTAGCGGACTGTGTATCCACTGCCATCAGGCTCTGGAGCCAACTCTGCGTGGTATATGTCATTTGCTCTGACACGCCGTTGCCAAATGTTCTCCCAATGAGCCTTCCAATTTCATCATACGTATATGAAACAGTAGCAGCAGTTCCGCCGTTGAGAGTGACAGACTCTGACAAAATGCGTCCTCGAATGTCGTAGGTGTATTCTGTAACTTTAATATCGTTGGATGTATCGGATGCTGAGGTTTTGTGCCTCTCGTCCACTGCTGTGGGCCTTCCCTGATAGTCGTACTTTATACTGGTACGGCTAATTCCGCCTAAGGCGTTTCGCTCCACCGTCTGTATCAGCTGGCCTTTTTTGTCATAATAGAATGCCCTTTCCACATAAGTACGTCCGCCCGTGACAGTGGAGGCAGAAGTACCCAGTATGGCTTCTTTCTCGTATATTTTCATCCCACGAGTGGTTGTATCCCTGTCGGCATTGGCTACCACCCCTGTAATAGATGAGAAGCCAAGGCCGGACGGTATTGCGAACTTCGCCGTGGCAGTGCCGGTGGTACTTGTACGATAATGATCGCAACCATAACGGACGGTCTCCAACTCTTGCACGAAAGAGAAATAGCCTGTGGATATTGGTACCCGCCAGTCCGTGCTGCCGCCAAGTGTCGGATATGTGTTGTCGAAAGACGAAGCGTCATACAGTGACTGAATACTGTCACGGCTGAGCGTAGACGATACCAATGTACGGTTAATCTCGCGTCCGGCGTTGTCATAGATGTGATATATCCATCTATTATTCACGCGGAGGGTGGAATCCTGCTGCAGAACCATCCTGCCTCCTTTGTCATATACCATGTACTCCCATCCACTTCCCGGATGGCGGCTTGCTTTCACCCTGTTCCGACCATCGTAACGGTACACTGTGGCCCATTTTGAAGCAAAGGCAGACTCGGAATAAGTGGGAGAAGATGATGATAAAAGAGCACTTCCTTCAGGAGATACAATCCACGCCAGGCGGTCATTTACATCATAGACATAATATGTGTCGGCATAAGTGGAAGACCCGGTCCATGAACGTTCCAAAAGCACTTTACCACGTTTGTCTTTGTAAGTGTCCTTGCGTTTGCCGTCGGCGGTTGTCACCGTTTCAAGGTGGAGAGTGTTGCTGTCATAAGGGTTTCCCAAGTTAAGAGACTTACCGTCCGTTGACAAACTCATTCTAAAGACATACTGCGACGACGAACTGTTGGAACCGTATGTTATGTTTGTATGCTTGTTCTGGTCACGAAACACTTTACCCGGAAAAGTCTCACCCGTTGGACGGGCGCTTGCATAACCGTCATAATTATTCTCGCCGAATGGGAAAAGAGCATCATCGGCCCCGTAGAGGGGCTGGTACTTTGACGCGGCTGTCGGGGAAGTTACCTTTTTGCCGCTGCCGTTAGATGTGGCATATGGCAGGTAAAGCCTTGTATCTGTCCTGAAAAGGCTGTCACGATATACAGGCGTGATGATACTCTTTCCGCTAGTGGATGCTGCGGCAGACACGTTTTGCTCCGGAAGGCCCAAGCCGTCGTAATATACTATGTCGTGGATATAGTCCGTCGTGCCTGTCCCCCCAAAAGAGCGTGTACGAATCCAATTGGAGGACAGGGTAAGAGAGTCTTCCGGACGATCGAAATAAAGGTAAAAAACTGCGCCGTATGAACAATTGGTAAAACTAAGCGACAAGGACTCCTGGTTGCCGATTGTAATCTGAAGATAGACAGTTGTCTTATTATTGGATACACTGCTTACGCTTATACCGGTAAGATACGACCCGAGTGCGGATGTCAGGGTGTTTCGTAAAGTCGTCGAATTAATAGGAGTGGATGTCCAGCTAATTACGACTTGGGCGGTCGCCGGACTCTCATAATGAGTCTCGCTAGATGACGGCATAGTAAGTATCCCTTTCCCCTGCAGGCTGATTCCAACCTCGTGGTATGCAAGGCAAGGAATGGCAGTCAGAAGAAAAAGGATGAACGAAGCCTTTGTTCTGATATTATGTATTATGTACTGTATCATGATTCATGCTGAGGTTATCTGTCCACTGAATAATCGTATTCGACAATCTTGTTCCCGTCAGGGCCTGTCGTTCTTGTCAAGTGCCCGTGACTATTGTATATATAGCTTGTCTTTCTGCCGGAAGGGTCCGTTACCTCTGTCACTCCAATTAACGGCTGATACTTCCAGTGTGTAAGTAACGTACCAGGGATACTACGGAAGGTGGCCGCTTCGGAATCACTCATCCCGGACCATCCAAAACTGAATCGGCTTAATGACGAATGCGCCGCAGCACTGGCCTGCGACACGCGGCAGTTCTCCAGTCTGGCCACAGGATACATGCCGCCATACCCCCAGAACAATGTGGTATAGATTCCATTTGCGTCTTTAACTTCCATCGGCCTACCATAATAGTTGACATCGGTAACCGTAAAGGTAGGATTCCACGTTAGGGCGTAAGGTGAAGTATAGGTGTATGTGGGTAAAACGACCGCTGATGAAACCTTTGTAACGACAGGCAACTGACGGCCTGCCACAACATATAGAGAATGATCCTGTTTAGTGCCCTCAATAAGTCTGGCCCCTGTTAGGCCGGGACGTATCACGGAGAGCGTTTTGTATATGAACGGAGACAGAATATTCCGGGATATCATAGTGTCCTGTGCTGCAGTACGTGGGGTTCCTGAAATGTCTTCCACGTATATGTAATTCTCGTCATATATTGCGTTATCTGATGTGGTTACGGAGCGTTTCTTCAACTGACCGAGACTGTTGTATGTGTATGAGGTAGTTGTGGCGACAGGCTGGGTACCGGAACTGCTGTATTCCGTTCTTGTTTCAGATGTCAGCGAATAGTCGCCAACATAATTGTTATAAACGTAAACTGAATCTAGATCGGTTTTCATACAACCGATTTTTTTTGACATCGCACTTTGAAGTGAATACTGATATGTGGTTTTATCCGTTAATGCTCCATTCTGATTATAAACATCAACTTGTTTGACTTTCCCGCGGCAGCGGTCAAGGCTCTGGGCATCCCTGAAAAACGGAAATGCATAATTGGGAGTTACTGCACTAATCCCCGAACCATAATGTTCAAAAGCAGTGTAAAAAAAGAGTGCGTCGTATACACTGACGTCTTGAATATCTTCGTATGATAGAAATCGGCTAATACGTCTTGACCTATCGGCATATTTTTCCGTAACCTGCGAGTATCCGACATAATTCCTGTCGAGCATAATAGCAGGATAAGATGTACTTGTCCATTCAAGGTAATATGGCTCAGCGTAAATATAATTGTAAACAATGTGGTATTTAAGTCTGTATCTTGGCGTGTGATACAGAATACCGCTGCTTAATCCAAAATTATCTGTATAAAGATATTCCTTAGTGACAGAAACGTTATTGTCGGTATGGTCTGTGACGCTATGTACCCGTAAACCGCCCGTAATAAAGGCATCTGCTTCTGTTTTCAAAACAGGAACACCTTGAGAAAAATACGTTCCGTCTTTAATAATCTTCTTTTGAGCCTGGTGCGGTTCATAACTGTACTCCGTCCAACCGCCGGTAGGATAGGTCATTTTCTTTAACATGCCACTGACCGCAACCTCGGCATTCGGATCCCGAAGAGAAGAAGAGATTGTCTCGACATTGGTTGTTTCGTTAATGGTTGAATTAGGTATTAGGAATAACGCATCATAACTGGGCGTAACGTTATTCCAATACCCCCAATGGTCAATTGAT
This sequence comes from Bacteroidales bacterium, assembly GCA_017962065.1. Lineage (GTDB taxonomy): Bacteria > Bacteroidota > Bacteroidia > Bacteroidales > UBA932 > Cryptobacteroides. The sequence continues at coordinate 20,969 of JAGCWB010000153.1, read as the reverse complement.
GTACATCCATGGTATGGGAAGGCCAAATCCTGATTATAATACTCCATTGTGTATTTCCCAATACCCGTAGTATTCACTTCCATAAGGAGCAGTACGCGATTCCCTGGATTAGCGCTAGAGCCAGTATAGCGGTAGCTCAAGTTGCTAAATAACAACTGCTCGTCATTTACATCATGAACTTGAATCGAAACCAAGCGACCGGGATTCTTCAAATCATATTCCCCTAAACCGGGCCTATTGTACTTCTCTTTAGTCCTAGTGTTATAATTAAAACTAATAACACACACTTCCGTTACGCTATCACTATCCATTACAGTGATGCTCGACAAGCGGGGGACCGGCAGAGAACGTAAGGTGCGACCACGAAAAAAACGAGGTGTCAGGGCAGTTGATTCGCTTTCTTCCCCGGCGTAAGGGTGACAACTTTCGTCCACCAAGTTATTCTGATCAATATCATATGAATAAATAACCTGACGCCCGTTAGGCGCGATAATCCTGGACAAAACCCAACTGTCGCTATACGCATCATTGTAATCATCGGATAGCGACGGATTTACCTCATCATAGTTATAATAATGAATATCAATGCCGGTGGAACTAAGGCCGCCAAATATATATTTATAACCATCTCCGGTTGTTATGGTGACAGATGGCTTAAAAATTTGACTAACAATATTGTCTTGGAAAGTCGTTTCTACCTTGTACTCCCCTGAAGGGTGCGTGGAATCAAATACAGTTGCTGTCCCACCAGTATCGTTAAACATGAATTTTCCGGCATGACCTGGAAAATTAAAGAAGAACAAATCAGGCTCCGTTTCATAAATGGCATTATTTAAGAGATATCCGAACGGTGCGTGTTCTGGAATTGTTCTATTGTTGATATCAGGGTCATTGTTTTGGATGGAAAAACGGAAAAACCCTTTAAAACTGTAACTGTCCTGCATTTCGCTTTCGTCTTTGATATTGTTTACAGTTCTTGTAATAGCACCACCGGCAATAAGTGTCCACCCAAGGCCGACGAAATTGGCCTGCATATTTGGCAAGTACCCATTGGACGCATATGAGAGCGCTATGGGGATCTCGAAATCCAGATCTTTGTATGTATAGATGGGTATTTCGGCCCGTACTGTTCCGGTATACAGGTCGGGAGTTTGTCCACCATATTTTATAAAACTCCATACTTGCGGATCTGTAGGGACATAGCTGTCCATGACCAAACTTTGGGCATGGACAGCTATAGCCATCATCAGACACATAATCAGTGAACTGATTCTTTCTTTCATGGCGGGCGTGTTTTACATGATGAACTCTCCATAATACACCCGGCCATCGGTCAAGGTGAAAGTGATGGTCCAGAAGCCGGAAGTTGAACTGATGGGAAGGACATCGGATCCATTTCCGGAAACGGAGTACTGGTAGGTGCTGCCGGTGGTGGTGTTTTCGATATCCACCGTTACGCTCTCGCCCGCGTTACACAGGTAAACATCAATGGTAGTCATCTCCGCGTCCAGGAAGGCTTCGATGGTGGTGGAACTGCGAGGAGCTCCGGTTGCTGGCCTCGGCAATTGACTAATGTGGATAGGGATTGTCGGATCTTTGATGGGGTTGTTTACTCCATGCGCCGAAATAGAGGTCACGATTGCCACGATCATGCAGGTGGCAAACTGCATCAGATTTTTTGTTTTCATTGCTTTTATTTTTAATGTCATTAGCAAAGGCGAAGTTCGGACAATTAATTATTACTAACAATGAAATGCGGTTACAGTTTGTGGTTGTAACACGTTGATTGTCAATGTTGTTTCAGGATGAGGGGTTACATTTTTATATTTATCTTGCATGCTGAGACGTTTTTAAGTAATTTTGACAAGAAAAACTTCAAACATGAGACTTAGAAAAGCACTCTTTCTTTTATTTCTTTTTTCTTCCTGTCAGACCGGGGTTACATACAGATTAAATAGCGTAGAGGCTATCATGCGAGAACATCCGGACAGTGCTCTAACTATATTACAGTCTATACCCTCCTATGAGCTGAATAACCACGCGCAAATGGCCAAGCATGCACTGTTGACTAGTATGGCATTGGATAAGAATTATATTGATGTTGCCGAGGATTCGATAATTAATGTTGCCGTTGACTACTATTCCCAAAAGGGAAGCGCGGAAGAAAAAACGAAGTCATGGTATTATCAGGGGATTGTTCGTAAAAACGCCGGACGCTATCCGGCTGCAATAGTTTCTTTGGAGTTGGCGGAGAGGGAGGCGTTGAAAACGAAAGACAATCATATGCTTGGACTGATTTATCGTAACAAGGCCGATATCTTCAGTCTGAATATCAATAATGTGGCGTCAATCCAATATGGGGAAAAAGCAGTTGAGGCATTCGAGGCAAACGGAGATTCGCTGTATGCAATTTATGAAAATTATTCGCTTGTTGTAGATTATTTGAATGATGTTCAATTTGATAAGGCGCATGCTCTTTTGAATGATTTGCAAAAGTGCACAATGCCGGATCAATTACGGGCGCAATGTAATCTCTGCTATGCCAGATATCTGGTCGAGAAAGGAGATTCTGTAGAAAAGGCAATCCCGATTTTTTGCGAAACTCCGGAGGAGTATTTATCTGTGATAGATTACGGACTGTTCGCGACGGCATTATATAACGTGGGGCGGAAAGAGTCCGCATTTGAGCTTATTAATAAGGCTTATGGTATTTTTGATAATAAAGAGATGCGGGCCACTCTTCAATATCTTCATTCAAAACTGGCCTACAAAGATGGCGATTTGAATCTGGCGTATGCCTTGGAAGACAAGGCCTTACATGTGCAAGATTCTTTGACTATGGTTTTGCTACAACAGTCGTTGAGTAATGCACAACGAGATTATTATCGAGATGAACTTACGATTCAGGAGGGTATCGTTAAAAGACAAAAAGCGGGAATGATATATGGAATTATTATTATGATTCTTCTCCTATCAATCTTTTCGATAGCTCTTTTACATAGAAAGCAGAAAAGAGATTCTGCAATAATGGAACAAATGGCCCGGCTGTCTCTTTCTAGAAACGATACTTTGCAATCAAATGCATATTTGATAGGAGCACTGACGAAAGAAAGAATGATTAGGCTCTATAATCTCTCCGATGATTATTTCCGAGAAGAAGACTCCAACAAGAGAGAGCGGAAGTTAAACAGTTTTAACAAAGCCCTACGTGAAATCCGTTCCGATAATGCATTCTTCTGTTTAATAGAAGCCGATTTGAATAAGTACTGCAATGGTATAATGGATAAGTTATCTTCTCAAGTTCCGCAAATAAAAGGAGCTAGGCGCAGGCTCATTGTTTTGTTCTTTGCCGGCTTCCCTAAAGAATGGATTCTAATCCTTGGCAACCAAATGTCGCCGGGGAGCATCAAGACTGCACGTTCAAGGCTAAGAACAATCATAAAAGAGGCCCAAGCAAGCGATGAAGCTTTATTTCTCAAAATGCTTGAATATAAATAGCAGCCACGGGAAATAAAAGTAATGAATTGCTAAAGACATCGATCCCGCGGCTGCTAAGGGTCAAAAAAGCGTGGACTCTCTTGTATCCACGCAACGACCCTCGGGAAAGGGCAAGAGGCAGGTAAAGAAAGTCCACGTAGCGGACTTCTCCATGCCTGGATACACCCTGCCTCTTTTAAAATTTTCCCGAATTTCGTTGCTAAGCAGGAGAGTATGTGTTGTCTGTTTGTTTTGCAAATATATGAATATAATAGTTATCTGCCAAATCGGCTTAACCTTTTTACCCACGGTATAACACCTCCCTGCGACGCGCCAGCCCGCAAAAACGGCTATTTTTGAGGGATGCCACGTCGATGCGACCTGTCATCACTCAAAATCGGCCAAAAATGCGGGTTGCGGCGTCGTTGAAGATGGAGGGACATGGCGGGGGAGAATGTCGGCCGCTTTTTGTGGCTTTTTCGGTTAAAAGTGTTATCTTTGTAAACTATGGGAATATTTGATAAAGGTGTTAAGAAAACCAACCTGAACTTCTTCCAGAAGCTTGGGCGGGCTATTACGGGCAAGTCGAAGGTGGACGAGGATGTGCTGGATGCCCTGGAGGAGGCTTTGTTGGGGTCGGATATGGGTGTGGAGACCACTCTTAAGCTCATAGAGAACATAGAGGACCGCGTGGAGAAGAACAAGTACGTGGATATGGAGGAGCTTACCGCCCTCATTAGGGACGAGATTGCCAATCTTATGGGCGACGATGCTCCTGTGCAGCCTTTCGACTTCAGCAAAAAGCCGTACGTGATGCTCATAGTGGGCGTGAACGGAGTAGGGAAGACTACAACCATCGGCAAGCTTGCCGCCATGCTGGCAAAGCAGGGCAAGAAGGTGGTTATAGGAGCGGCCGATACTTTCCGCGCTGCAGCCGTTGATCAACTTTCCGTTTGGGCGGAGCGTGCTGGCGCGGATATTGTCAAACAGCCCATGGGCGCGGACCCTGCCTCTGTGGCTTTTGACACCGTTAAATCGGCCGTGGCAAAAGGGGCCGATGTGGTGCTGATAGACACCGCCGGCCGCTTGCACAACAGGGTGGACCTTATGAACGAGCTCACCAAAATTCGCAACGTTATACGTCGCGTGGTGCCGGATGCTCCGCATGAAGTTTTGCTTGTTCTGGACGCTTCCACAGGCCAGAATGCCTTTATCCAGGCCAAGGAGTTCTCCAAGGCAACGGATGTTACGGCCCTTGCCGTTACCAAGCTGGACGGCAGCGCCAAAGGCGGTGTGGTGGTAGGAATTGTGGACAGTTTCAAGTTCCCCATCAAGTTCCTTGGAATAGGGGAAGGCGTGGAAGACCTCAAGGTCTTTGACAAAAAAGAGTTTGTAGAAGATTTGTTTAAACTGGAAGATATACAATGAAAGTCAGTTACAACTGGTTAAAAGAGTATTTGAAGTGCGACCTCACGCCGGAGCAGGTGGCCGAGGCTATGACTTCTATCGGTATTGAAGTAGATGCAGTGGAGGTTCAGGAAGTAATTCCCGGCGGCCTCAAGGGCGTGGTCGTGGCCCAGGTTCTTACCTGCGAGCCACATCCGGACAGCGACCACCTTCACGTCACAACCGTGAACGACGGCTCCCCGGAGCCCGTGCAGGTTGTTTGCGGCGCTCCCAACGTGGCGGCAGGCCAGAAAGTGCTGTTCGCACAGCTTGGCACCGTACTGCCCGGAGACTTCAAGATTAAAAAGTCAAAGATTCGTGGAGTGGAAAGTTTCGGCATGATCTGCGCCGAAGATGAACTGGGAATCGGCACTAGCCATGCCGGAATCATGGTGCTTCCGGAAAGCGCCGTTGTGGGCACTCCCGCCAAAGAATATCTCCAGCTAAAGGACGAGGCCGTGATTGAGTATGAAATCACCGCCAACCGCATAGACGCTGCCTCTCACATTGGCGTAGCAAGGGACCTTTACGGCTATCTTTACAGCCGTGACCTTCCCGCTAAACTGTGCATCCCTTCCGTGGATGCGTTCCGTGAGGGCGAAGGCCAGGAAATGCCCGTAGAGGTTCTGGACACCGACGGCGCACCGCGCTATACCGGCATCACCGTAAAGGGCGTAAAGGTTGCCCCCAGCCCGCAGTGGTTGCAGGAAAGGCTCATGTCGATCGGCCTCAAGCCCATCAATAATGTGGTGGATATCAGTAACTTCGTGCTCTTCGAGACCGGTCAGCCGCTGCACACCTTCGATGCCGATAAGGTTCGCGGAGGAAAGGTCATCGTGCGTCGAGCAGGGGCAGGGGAGCCCATCCGCACCCTGGATGGCATTGAGCGCAAGCTTGCATCCTGCGACATGGTTATTGCCGATGCCGAAGGCCCGATGTGCATTGCCGGCGTATTCGGCGGGGAGGATTCCGGCGTTTCAGACAGCACCGTTAACGTGTTCATCGAAGGTGCATACTTCGACCCCGTGAGCGTGCGCAAGACAGCCAAGAGCCAGCAGCTTTCTACCGACGCCAGCTTCCGCTTCGAACGCGGAGCGGATCCTGAGGCCGCCCTTTACGCCGCCAAGCGCGCCGCCCTCCTTATCCAGGAGGTTGCCGGCGGTAAGGTGGTTGGCAAGGTGCGTGAGGTATATCCCAACAAGATCGAGCGTGCCCGCATAGACCTTGACTATAACCGTATAGAGCATTTCATCGGCAAGAAAATCGGCCATGCCACCATCGAAAAGATTCTGGAAGGCCTTAATTATGAGTTCATAGAAAAGAAGGCCGATGGCGCCCTTGTTGGGGCTCCCACTTATATGGTGGATGTTACCAGGGAGTGCGACGTGGTAGAGGAAATCCTGCGAATCTACGGCTACAACAACGTGGAACTTCCCGCCAGTCTGCGCATGAGCGTGAACCCTTCCCAGCAGCCGGATCCGGAAGCCACCCGCAACGCCATCTCCAACTGGCTTGCAGCCAACGGCTTTGTGGAAACCATGAACAACTCCCTCACCAAGGAGGAATACTACACCAAGCTGGAAACCTTCCCTGCAGAGCGCTGCGTCCATATTGTTAACCCTCTTATCCAGGATCTTAACGTAATGCGCCAGACCCTGCTACTTAACGGCCTGGAGGTGGTTGCATACAACATTAACCGTCAGGCTACCTCGCTCAGGTTCTTCGAGTACGGCTCTGTGTATCAGCGCCTTCCGGAAACCGACGGCACCACCCTGGCCGGCTACGAGGAGCACCGCTGCTTCTCCCTGTTCCTTAGCGGAACTCCGGACAAGGCTTGGCGCAATCCCGTTGCCAAATCCAATTTCTTCCAGCTCAAGGGCTATGTGGAGGCTCTTATGGCTCGCTATCGGATAGATGTCACCTCGATGGTCCAGGGCGCAGCCCCGGCCGACCTTTTCTCCGAAGGCATCACCTACAGCCTCCCCGGCAAGGAGCCCAAACTCCTTGCCACCCTGGGCTGCATGAACCCCGTCCTGTGCAAGCGCTTTGGCATCAAGCAGCCCGTCTTCGCAGCCGAAATCAACTGGGAAGTCCTCTTCGGCCTTATCAAGAGGGATAAATTCTCCTTCAAGGAACTGCCCAAGTTCCCGGAAGTACGCCGTGACCTTGCCCTACTTCTGGACGAAGGCGTTTCCTATGCCGATGTCCGTAAAACCGCCCTCCGTGCCGGCAAGAAGCTCATCAAGAGCGTCTCTCTCTTCGATGTTTACCGCGGAGAGAAGATCCTCTTCGGCAAAAAGCAGTATGCCCTGAATTTCGTGCTTCAGGATCCTGAACGCACCCTTACGGATGCCGACGTTGAGAGGACCATGGACAGTGTTCTCAAGGCCCTCCAGAACGAACTTGGCGCCATTTTAAGATAGCATGCGCCGTATCCTTCATATCATTCTACTGCTTGCCCTGGTGTGCTCCTGCAAAGGTCCCAGGCAAATTGACCGTGAGGATATGGAGGATATATTCTACGACATGCTCATCCAGGATCAGCAGCTTAAGCAGGATCCGGATCTACGCAAAAAGGCCGATACCCTTCTGGTTTACGAAGGCATCTTCGAGGCCAGGGGCTACGACACGGACGACTTCCTGCACAGCCTCAGTTATTATCTGGCCGAACCCGCAAGGATGGAAAAACTTATGGGAGCGGTTGTGGACAGGCTGGAAAAAGAGTCAAAGGACGTGACGGCGGCCATTAAGCATAAATCATGGGTAAACAGGATGATGGCTTTGTACGGCATGACTCCCGATACCATCAAACAGCCGCGTCAGGGGCCAAGGGCCGTGGATACGCTGCCAATACGTTTAAGGGCCGATTCTGTTTATATCGAAAAGCCCGGGGATACCTTCCCCCAGCCGCACAAAGATTCGCTTCTTTTTGTAAGGGATTCATTATGAAACGTTTCGCCGCCAGATATCTGTACACGTTAACTTCCGTGGAGCCAATTGAGAACGGCTTTGTGGAGGTTGAGGAGGACGGAACTGTGCTGCGTACGGGCAGTTGCGCCCCCGGGGAAGAAGTACTTGACGGTGCCATAGTGCCCGGCTTTGTTAACGCCCACTGCCACGTGGAACTATCCTACCTTAAAGGCAAGTTCCGCAAAGGCACCGGCATGGCAGGTTTCATAGACCAGATTAACGAGCTAAGGGACACTTCTTCGCTGGAAGGTAAAATATCGGCTTTAAAAACGGCCATGGACTCCATGTGGGAGCAGGGCGTACAGGCAATGGCCGATATCTCCAACTGCGACGATTCGTTTGCAGTAAAGTCGCAGCATCCCATGTACACCCGCACCTTTCTGGAGGTCTTCGGGGCCGATCCTAATACCTGCGGTGAGGTTATGGAAGGCGTGCGCAAGCTTCAGGTTAAGGCGGCCGGATTCGGCCTGGATGCCGCTCCAACGCCTCATTCTTGCTATACGATGAGCCCTCAGCTGCTAACGGCTTCGTCCGTTGCCGGCCTGGAAAGCGGCTATCTGTCTTACCACAGCGAAGAATCGGCCCAGGAAGAGGAGATGATGATGAGCGGAAGCGGTCCCATGTGGGACAACCGCGTTACCAACGGCATTCCAACGCCGCCCGTTACAGGAACTTCCTCCTTGCAATATTTCCTGGACAGGCTGCTTGCAGGCGGGCTCAAGGCTCCGGTCAAAGGTAATGTGCTTGTGGTGCACGAATGCTGCCTTACGCCTGAAGGCGCTGCTGTGGCAAGCAATGTGCTGGAACATCCTTTCCTTGCCGTTTGCCCTCTGTCGAACATTTTCATTCACAATAACTTACCGCCCATTTCTGTAATGCGGGAAAGCGGTATTCCCATCTGCATCGGCACAGATTCATTGTCTTCCAACGACCAGTTGGACATGATGGCCGAAATCAACTGCCTGCACCAGGCTTTCCCGGAAGTTCCTCTGGGAGAGCTGTTTAGCTGGGCCTGCTTTAACGGCGCCCGCTTCCTTGGAAAGGACAATGTCCTTGGCAGTATCGAGCCCGGCAAAAAGCCCGGAATTGTGTTTGTATATGAGGCAGGGCATAGCCCTTCCTTCGCGAAAATTAAGGCCGATGCTAAGGAAGGGCTATGCCCCTGCCTTTCGGCTAACAGCAAATCCAGACGCTTATGCTAAGGGAGACTACGGTATTCGGCCCTATTTTCAGCCGCAGGCTGGGCAGTTCGCTGGGTATCAACCTGTTGCCGCAGCAAGGAAAAATTTGTAACTTTGACTGCGTGTACTGTGAGTGCGGATGGAACAAGGACGGAAGGGGAGACACTAAGCTTCCTTCTGCGGCCGATGTCAGGCTTGCCCTGCAGACCAAGTTGGAAGAATGTGCATCGGCCGGAATACCGATTGATTCCATCACCTTCTCCGGCGACGGGGAACCTACGCTGAATCCGGAATTTCCGGAGATTATCGACCTTACTTTGGCTTTGAGGGATTTGTATTATCCGCTGGCAAAGGTGTCGGTGCTTACAAATGCAACGCGTGTAGGTGTTCCTGCGGTGTTTGAGGCACTTAAGCTGGTGGATAACGCTATCCTTAAGTTGGACGCACCCACAGACGCTCAGGCTGCGCTTGTGAACAGGCCGGCAGGGGAGTATCACGTGGCCGATGTTGTGGAAAGCCTTAAGCGTTTTGAAGGCAATTTTGTGTTGCAGACCATGTTCCTCAAGGGCCCCGGCTGGGCTACGGAGGACTGGGTGAAGGAGTGGATGGATATTGTGCGCGTGTTAAGGCCCCGTGAAGTGATGGTCTATACAATAGACAGGGAAACGCCCATGGCAGGGCTTAAGAAATATACCGTAGAGGAAATGCGCGCCCTTGTGCAGCCTCTCATAGATGAAGGACTAACCATACAAATTAAAGGATAACATTATGTCATTGTCAAGCAAGTACGGCTATACGCCCAACGACGAGGCCATCGCCCGTCAACTAGATTTAATTGCTGCAGGTTTGGATAAAGTTGCCTGTGAGCAGGTTTACAAGGCCTGTTTCGGCATCATGGACCAGACCACCCTGGCCAGCGACGACACCCCCGCCAAGGTAAAGGCAATGGTGGAAAAGGTGAACGGCCTGGCTGCGGCTTTCCCCGGCTGGCCTCTTCCCGCCTCCTGCTGCGTGTATCCCAATTTCGCCCATGTTGTGGCCCAGACCCGCAAGGATCCCGCCCTGCACGTAACCACCGTAGCCGGCTGCTTCCCCACATCCCAAAGCTGGATTGAAGTAAAGCTCAAGGAAATTGAATTGGCCGTTCGTGACGGAGCCGATGAAATTGACATTGTGCTGGCCCTGAACAGCTTCCTGGCCGGCGACTATGCCACCGCAGGCGCCGAGATAAAGGCCTCCCGTGAGTGCATCGACCGCGTTGCCAAGGAACTGGGCCGTCCCGTAGTTCTCAAGGTCATCCTTGAAACCGGCCTCCTTCCCAGCACCCAGCTTATTGCCGACGCATCATTCCTTGCAATGGAAAACGGCGCCGACTTCATCAAGACCTCTACCGGCAAGGTAAAGGAACACGCCACTCCCCAGGCTGACTATGTAATGTGCGAATGCATCAAGAAGTTCCACGAGGCCACCGGCCGCAAGGTTGGCTTCAAGGCCGCCGGCGGCATTGCCAGCGCCCTGGATGCTGTTTGCTACTGGACGATCGGCAAAACCATCCTCGGTGATTCCTGGATGAACAAAGACCTGTACCGCTTTGGCGTCTCCAGCCTTGCCAACAAGCTCCTGAGCGCCGTCACAGGCACAACGGTAGCATACTTCTAACAGTTCGGCGCCCTATTTGAGGCGCCGAATTTCATTTTCTACGTTCTTAAACCTGGCATCCCGCATTTTGGGCCGTTTTTGAGGTTTCGCGCGTCGCAACGACGCGGCATCCCTCATTTTTGCCCGTTTTTGCGGGATGGCGCGTAAGTGAGAGTCCGTTCCCCGCTACTTACCGACAGCCAGGAAATCGGCCTGAACAGGGCCGATTTTTTTGTACCCTTCCTCGTTCATATGCAGTTTGTCGGGAAGGTAGTACTCGGCATAATTGAACTCGTTTATGCCTTGAAGGGAGAACTGGTCCAGAACGGGGATGCCGTAGTAGGCGCAGCATTCTTTCTGGGCTGGAAGTCCATATCGGCCAACAATTCTTCTGCCGCAGACTTGTCCAGTTTGCCGTCCGGATAGATGAAAAACACCGGCGTAAAATTGTAGGAACGGCCTTCGGCACGGGTAGGGCCACCGTACTGGATGGTGAACGAAGCCCGCTGCATTAGAATCACATTCTCCGGTTGAGGCATGGGACCCGGCTGGGCAAAGCTTATGCCGGTTAGCAGGCATAAGGCGGCTAAAAGGGCAAGTAAGCGTTTCATTACAATGGTTTTAACTTTTACGAAGATAATCATCTTACAGCACAATTCAAAGGCCGTCGTTTTGAAAAGTAAGTTGTTATCACTATCTTGGTATCACAAATAATCCAAGCCGATGAAACGAATAATCACCCTTTTGACCCTGTGTGCCTTAACAACCACCATTGCATACAGCCAGCCCGGTAACGGCAATCCTTTCGGAAATATGACCCAGGAACAGATGGAGGAGCTGTTCCGCAAGATGACTACGCCTCCATCGGACGCCTCTTACCGTATGGAGGTAGTAGGGTGCGTCAGCGACGGCAACCAGTTGTACGGAGAAGCCTTCATCCCAGTAGCTCCCGGAAAACATCCGGCCGTAATTCTTTCCCACGGCTACGGCGGCACCCATCACGGCTTTTATGGCCTGGCCGATAAGCTGGCCAAAGCCGGCTATGTGGCCTATTGCTACGACTTTGCCGGCGGATCTCCCCGCAGCCAGAGCCAGGGCCGCACGGAAGACATGTCCATATTCTCGGAAAGGCAGAACCTTAAAGATGTGCTTGAAATGGTTCGCAGCTGGGACTTCGTGGACAAAAAGAACGTTTTCCTGCTTGGAGAAAGCCAGGGAGGCTGCGTGAGCGCCATCACCGCCCCTTACGTGAAAAAGAAAATAAACTCTATCCTTCTGGTTTTTCCCGCCCTATGCATTCCGGACGACGGCTTTGCGCTGTATCCCACTCTGGCCGATGTCCCCGAAACGGTCAATTTCATGGGCATGAACATCGGCAAAGCCTATTATGACAAGTTCTACGATGGCTTTGACATCTATAAGGAGATTGCCAAATACCAGGGCAATGTTCTCATTGTTCACGGAACGGAAGATTCCCTTGTAAAACCCGAATATTCGGCCAAAGCCTCCAACGTGTACAAGAACTGCGAGCTGCATCTTCTCTTTGGCGCCCCCCACGGCTTCTGCCAGCCCCAGCACGTGGAACTGTATCACAATTACGTGCTGGATTTCCTAAAACGTCATACTAAGTAACAGCCCGTTCGTCGAAGAAATGGGGGTACTGGTCGAAAAGCGGCCGGTACCCCTTGCTTTTTGCTCTACTTTTGCTTCCGGAAAACGCGAAAAAGACAAAAAGCATATGAAAAAGTTAGTTATTGCCGTCATTGCAGCGCTGAGGCCTCCGCAGTGGCATCAGAATCGGCCGCCAACCGTGTACTTTTGATCAAATAATAAGGCTGAGAGAACAATCTTAGTCACGTTTTCAAGCGTTTTCTTGACCAAGATCGGAAAGTTGTGGCAATTTCTATCAGAACGGATATCCTATGCCGAAGTTCAGGCGCAGGCCGTCAAGGACGTGGGGAATATTGTAATAGGTGTGGATTGGCTGCGTCAGATCCGGCGTCAAATCCTTGGAATACTTGTATGTCTGGTAAGGGGCGTGGATACCTACGCCAAGGTCCAGGCGTATTACAAGGCCATCAAGGTCCAGGCGGAGACCTGCACCTGTGCCAACGGCTATCTGATTCAGGAAATAAGGATTGCCGATGATGCCGTCGTAAAGATCCTCCGTGAAACCCATTAATTCCACGTAATCCTCATAATCCTCACTGCTCACCGTGTCAAATGAATTCCGCCAGTTCCATACGTTGCCGGCATCGATGAAAACGGCGCCGTTGATTTTCCACACTAGAGGGAAGCGAAGTTCTATATTCCCTTCAAGCTTTACGTCCCCGGCGTGGAAGAAGCTCTGATTGAATCTGGTGCTGTGATAGTTACCCGGGCCATAAGCGTATGGTTCGGCCGCACGCAGGCTGTTGGGGCCGCCGGCATAGTAGCCTTCGGAAAGCGGAGCATAGGTGGAATTCCCCAGCGGAATGTTTGCGCCGGCAAAAAGACGCGTTGCAATGCACACCCGTTCAGTGATGTTGAACTTGTTCCACAGCTCGGCCGATAATTTTACAAACTGGTTGAAGGGGATACCGACGATGGGCTTATCAATTTCATCCCACTTGTGAGAGAAGATGCAATAGATTGCGTTGGTAAGGTTACCGGCTTCTTTGATTTCAAAGTCGAACATGGTATTGACCGGCCGCCTGGAACGGTAATCGTTGTAGGTGATATCGTAGCCGACGGAGGGGACAAACTCGTTGCTGGCCAGTAGTTTAAGGACGTCCGGACTAGTATTTTTATTTATTGCATCGGCCCATACCATTGTTCTTACAATGGAAAGCGAGAAGGGCGTAAACGTATGAGTGACAAAGCCTTTTGGACGGATGAAATACGAGAAGGCCCCGGAGAACTTGTGTATACCATATCCGCCGGCAATGTTCTCGTATTTGTATCCTAAGCGGTAGCGGGTGTCGCCGTCGGGATGGTTGTCGCCAGGCCAGTGCAGGTAAGGGAACACAAGAGCTGCATCAAGGCCGAACTTATACGTGTCGGTTCTCGCGGGATCTCCCGGCTGCCTTTCACGCAAAGACCAATAGTATGCCCCGTGACCCTTTACCGTGAAAGTTTCCCCCTGGCCCATAAGGTTCCTGATGGAATGAGTGAGGGTGAGGTTGGGGCCGATACTCTTATTGGAACGGTATGCAACGTCGGCATCGGCCGCTATCTTGAATGTACGCTGGTCTTTCTTCCACTCTTTAGTGGCTACCGTGCCTATACCGGACTTGATAAGCTCGCCTTCGAAGATATTGTCATAGTCCCGTTGTGAGAAGACGCGCAGTGACACATCTCCGGACTTGGTTAGCTTGAAATCTGCGGATGCATGATTAAACAGGCCGTTTGCTTTGAGAACCTCCGGGTTGTCGGAGATTGACGATCCTACACTAAGACGCAGTCTGTCTTTGAACAGGGACTTACTTATGGCTATATTGACGTCGTTAGTTTTGCCGGCCGCGTGTTCCGTTTGTCCGCTGCTTATATCCACGTCTATGAAATTGCCCAGCTTGGAATTGGCCATTGCGGCATTTATACGGCTGTTGATTATGCTGGACAGTGCATATCCGTCCTGCTGCGCCGCCGCATTGCTGTTGCCCAGATACATTCCGGTAGCCAGCAACGCTGCCGCCAGGCCTTCTTTGGTTTCCTGGTCCAAAGAAGCGAGTTCGTGCGTAATAACCTCATCGTCAGGTGCTTCCAGGAAGAAGCCTATGGCGTTTAGGCCAAGCGAATCCAGCATTCCGTTCACACGTACGCCCGTGTTGAAGACTACGCGGCGGGTTTCTTCACCCTCCGACTGCACATCGGCCTTAACCTGCTGGGAGGCCGATACTTTAATCATGGTCCGGCCAAGGGGACCGTCAAAGTCCACGTGACTGCCCGGGTCCACGTGGAATGGCATCATGGGATATAGCTTGGGCGAATAGCGAACAGTGCCGTCGTCAACGTTGATTCTTCCGCCAAAGTTAAGTTCGCTGTTTGCGGTGCTGTAATTTATGTTCATGGTGCCTTGCGGGAACACCTGCGCCATGTTCTTCTGGTCGATAGGGTAGGTGAGGTCCGTGCCGGGAAGGACGGTGACATTAATGTCGGCAACTATGTTGTCCAGCGGTCCGCTTACCGTTCCGCGGATATCGGTGGCCAGCTTGCCATGGACGGGGATGGGCCCCTCAGGCGGAAGGTCTGTCGGAATGAAGTTATCGCCGGATAGTTTAATGTCAATGAGTTTCGTGTTAAGGTTCAGTCCGCCGTTGAGGGTAAGATAGGTGCTGTCCACGCCGAAGACATGCAAATCGTTGAGGTCCACGTCGTTGTCCTTCATTACGATTGGCGTCTGGGCCAGGGTGAGTTTTACGTCGTAAGGCTTGTAAGTTACGGTTGTGCTCAGCGGATGTACTTCGGCCGACAGATTAAGATTTGAAGGAAGGCCGTCTGCAGTGGCTTTGGCCCTGACCATGCCGTCCAGGTCGATGTCGTTGATTTGGACGATGCCGCTGATCAGGCCCATCGGGATGTCGTCCAGGCGTACATCGGCCTTTATGGCATTCTCATAACGCTCCGAAGGCATAATATGGATATCGGCCGTGCGGTTTCCCAAGTCCAATCCTTCGTAGCGGAGGCTGTCAAGCACAAGGTGGCCTGTTCCGCTAAGCTGCCGCCCAATGCGCTCCAGGTCCATTTTAAACGTTGCGTCGGTCCATATGCTATCCGCCACATTCATCACGCCGTTGTCAATATTGGCATTGGCGGTGAGATTTGCGACGGTGCGGCCTTCTGTCATTATTATATTCAGTGCAGCGGTAGCTTCTGGGATTGAAGAGTTAACCGTTAGGTCCGTTTGTGCGGAATTGGAGTTCAGTTTAACCGCCAGATCATCGAAGTCCAGGCCATTCTGGTCTAAGATATGCTGTATGGGACTGCATTTTGTCAGTTTTATATCGGCCTGCAGGTTTGGAATAAGGCGCCTTAGCGTATCCAGCATGGTAAGGTCCTTAAGGGAAGTGATGGACTTGATAAAGGTGGAGTCTGTTACGGTGGCCGTCAGGGGTTTTATTTCGTCCAGCAGTTTGAGGACGTACATGGGACTTTGCGCATCTACGGTAAGTCCTTTTGTGGCAAGATTGACTGATGTGCTGTCCCCGGTGGCAAATTTGAGCTTAAGGCTGTCTATGTCAAAATCCTGAATTCCTGCGTGTGCGAACTGCAGATTTCCGGCAATTTTCTTGTTAATCAGCGAGGCGTCCAGATTGAGGCCGGAGACATTTATGTCGTCATAGATGCAATCGTCAAGATGCAGGTCCACGTTGACCTTTGTGGCAGGGGAGTCAAAGCTTATTCCTTTGCCCTGCGCATGAACACGGCCTGTAAGTTCTACGCGGTGCTCATCTTCCATGAACGGACTCACGTCAACTTTCCAGATGTCCACCAGCATGTCGTATTTCTCGTCGTCAATGTCGTAGAAGCCGTTCAGCGTTGCCTTGTTGCCTTTAAATTCGGCATCGCCGGTGAGTTCCGTGCGCATCGTCTCCAGATTCAGGGTTGTAGCTGCAAGGTCGGCCTTGGCACCAAAAGCGTCTGAGCGCACATGGAGGCGGCCACTTTGGATTAGGCTGGTATTAAGGTCCACCAGCAGATCATCGCCACGGACTTCATCAAAAGGCAGGTACAGGCTGCCCAGATTAAGCGAAGCGTCGCCGATGTCCAGGTGTTGTATGTCGTATCGGTTGGCTCCAACATCGGCCAAAATATTCACTGAAAGGGTGTCGGTCTTGATTTCCAGCCCCATTGGGTCCAGGACAAAATGAACATTACTGAACTCGCCGTCCGGCACTATGAAAGCCATGGGGGAGGAGGTGGTGTCCTGCGGAGCCTCTTCTTCCTCGGCTTCCCTTTCTCTAAGGCCGATTCCAATATAAGTATCGGCCAATCTTAAGCCGTGAAGCGGGTATTGTCCTTTGGTGAGATTGAGACAAGGGCTGTTTACTTGAAGATGACCGACGATGGCGTCAATGCCCACTGAGGCTATAAGAGTGTCTGAGTGGACGGTGGCTTGGTCCAGAAGAAGCTGGTCCACAACTATGTCCCTGGCCATTATATCTGCGTCCGGCTCTCCTTTCAAGCATCCCTGCAGGTTTAGCGCATTCACGTAAATCAGCGTATCCTGCCCCCGGTGGCCGATGAACAGACTGTCTATTTCTATATGCACCGGCAGGTCTTCTTCGCCTTTATATGCGCGGTACATAAATTTTGGAGACTGGTAGAAAGGGGAGAGGTACAGCCGTCCCAAATCTACGTCCATGTCCGTGCGCTTATTGACCAGTTCAACGCCTTTTTGCAGTACGGCCGTGCGGTACTTGGGCGTGGTAAGTACCACTGTTACAGCAATTAGCAGTAACAGTACAATACCCAGAACAGCACCAACAACGATGCACGGGATTTTCCATATCAGACTCTTTTTGCTCAAACCTTATCCGCAATAACTACAAATTTACTAAAAATGCTTAAATTTGGGGCATCGTATCATGATTTTTACCGAATGGAACCAAGGCCGATAGACTTGAATGACAACATCCTCAGCGGAGGAGGATTTATGGGCGAGAGCTACAATTGCAAGGATAACCCCGATTATATGCTTAAGTTGTACCCCCTTGGACGGACGACGTTGGCACAGAAAGAATACGAGCGTTCGAAAGAGGCATATACTCTGGGGATTCACACTCCTGTGCCTAAGGAACTTGTCAAGGCCCCCGATGGCCGAATGGGAATTGTTTTTCGGAGAATCCAGGGTAAGAAATCCTTTGCCAAAGCCGTTGGCGAGGATCCTTCCAGGACGGAAGAGCTTGCCGCCCGCTTCGCAGCCATGTGCAAAACACTTCATTCCACCAGGGTGAACAAGGAGGAGGTTTCTTCCATTAAGGAGTTTTTTGGAAATGCTTTCCAACCCGTTCGGTACCTTACATCGGCCCAAAATGACAAGCTGCTCAGGTTTATCGCCGATATTCCAGATGCCGATACGGCTGTCCACGGAGACCTGCATTTCGGAAATGCCATCTTGCGTGGCAACGAGAGCTGGTTTATCGACATAGGGGAGTTTGGATATGGCAACCCTCTTTTTGATCTTGGTATCTTCATGTCGGTTACAAAATATACTGCAGAGGACATGATCCGTAAACTCTATCATATGGACAAAGGCACGGCCGTGAGGTTCTGGGAAGCATTCCTGAGGGAGTATTACGGGGCCGATCGTCCCCTGAAAGACCTGGAGGAAGAAATAAAACCCTACGCCGCCCTCCGCGCCCTCTTTGTACAACACGAGATAGGCCGCCTCCCCCCGGAACGCCAGGAACTTGTAAAATGCATAATTGGATAATGCACAGATAATCTCAGATATTGGTCTTATGAAAAGGATATTTTTTCTTGCCATGATGTGTTTGTTTGCGCTCGCAGCATGTTCGCGCATTCAGAATGACGTCAATGAAGAAGAAGGAGAGGATTATATTACCCTTCACTATGTGAAATGGGCCCGTCAGCCGGTTACCTGCTATCTTGGAGGTGCCGGGGAAAGCGCTCCGGAAGGATTTTCCGCCCCTAGTGCAGACCAGCTGAACAAACTCATGAATGTCCATACTAAATATTATGGTACATACAACAACGTAAAAGGGGTACTGTTCAGTGCAGTATATATAGATGGCTTTGTTGAGGCTTCTCTGGCAGATGACGGAAAAGTCAGTTCTGCCGATTATAACAGGTACACTTTTACCGACGAACATCTTGCACATGCCGTTTTCCTCCCGGTGAATGACGGCTGGGACGGATATTACTGGGGCGACTATGAAGAAGGCTATTACTACTACTTTCATTTCAGCATGATAGAAATGAAGGTAAAGCGCTGCACCTTCGCCAGCGGAGACCGTGCCTTCACCATCCAGGGAGGCATGCTTCCGGTCAAGAACTGAGCCCTTTAACAGTCTATTATATTCAGTCCAGCATCTCCCAGTAACCGTTCCTGACTTCCTGTATCTCCTTCAATGGAGCAACGACTTTCTTCCCTTCCAGAATAGCCTGCACTTCACCTTCCGACAGTTTATTGCCTTCAATGGCCAGAGAAGAATGGATGGTTTTGATACGATTTACCTTTCTAAGTCGCAACGTATCTCCCTGCTCCATATTGATAGCATACCTCTCAATCTGGCTGGAAATCTTCGCAATCAGATTAATGGCCTTGGCCGATACTGTAAATGGTGGTCTATACATAGTGTTATTTCGTCATCTTATTCCGTCGTTTATCCCGACATTTATTCCGACACAAATATAGCATTTATTCCGACATTGTCCAAGCTCCAACCGCACACCACGGCTTCCCACGCCGGTCTGTACAATGACAGCTGCTATGGGAATGTCTACCGCAATACGCTGGAAGAGTTCCTGATTCCGGGCGTGAATTATACGGACGGCTACTTCAGCATTTTCTTGGCAAGAAGCCCCAGGAAGAAGCGTTCAGAGGCGGAAAGTTTCTGCACCATGCCAAGGTAAATGATGTCCAGTGCCGCATATTTACGGCAGTCCTTGAGGAATGCGTCCATGTTGTCCGGGCCATTGTATTCTTTGGCAAATGCATTCCAGAACTGAACCAACTGCTTGTCGCTTATGTGGGCAATCTCCTGCACGCGACCCTTTTTGCCAAAGATATTGCAGAACAGGAAGAAGTGCCCCAGGTCGAACTGCGGGATACCATGGGTGGCCCGGCCCAGGTCTATCCAGTAGGGCTTGTCATCGGCCAAAATGAGGTTCCCCATCTGGAGGTCTCCGTGCAGAAGATGGTCGCTTTCGGGAATGGATTTCACGAATTCAACGAGCCTTTCCTTTGCCTTGCCGCTCACCAGCGAAGTGACTTCGGCCGCTTCCAGCATCCGCACTTTCATGGACGGAATCCACTGGCTGTCTTCCACCGTTTTGGCATGGAACTCTTTGAGCAGCTGCGCCATTTGCACGGCACGCGCATCGATGGATGAGGGATTGTCGGCGCACAGACGGGCAAAAGATTTCTTGCCCTTGATGTTCTGGCATTTGACACCGTAGTATTCCCCGGCTTTTACGATTTCGAATATCCGGGGCGTCGGGACACCGGTTTCAAAGACCGCCCTTGGGGTAAGGTATTCCTCCCGGATGGTTTTCTCCGAGGTGTCATTGGTATTGATTTTCAGCAGGATATCGGGTTCTGCCTCATTTACATAGACGGCGCCGTTGCCGCCTTCGCCCACCTTCTTCCAGGCAGACAGGTCAATCTGGGGATAAGTTGTCTCTGACATGGTTTTTTTGTTAAGTTCACAAGATTAACTAATAAAGGTTGTAGATAGTAAAGTAGATTTCCGTCAAAATGGATTTGAAAAAGGGGCCAGCGGAGCGCCGTTTCAAAGGTAAGCAAGTCTCGTCGGTTTTCAAAGTTTTTTGAAGATATTTTGAGTTTCTTTCACTCGATATGATGGCCCGGTCATATTGACCATAAAGGCCTTGTGGCAGAGCCGGTCAACCAGGGCGGAACAAAGTACCTTGTCTATGCCCATCCCACGGCTTTGGCTGTCGATACAAAGGTCATCGATATAGAGCGTGTCAAGCCTTTGGAGGCTTCCGCTATCCTGATGGAGCAGACGGCAGAATACATATCCCTTCACCGTTCCCCCGTCGTCATATACGAAGACGGGGGTCTTTTCATCGCGAAACAGGGTCATGAGTTCTTCGTCTGTTAGGTTCGATTTTTAACGAGGAAATCGAATTTGACGGGGAAAAATATCGAACCTCGAATTAGTCCGCTTGCGTAGCCGGAGGGGAATCGAACCTCTATTTTAATTTTAGGAAGCGACCGTTTCGGTCTCACAGGCAGCGGAATTTCAATCTGTCACACAATTTTTTTCACAAATTGGCAGAATACGTTTTTTTTTTATAATTTTGCGCGTTTTTTAACATGTTACAATACTGAATGAGTTGAATCAGAGTAAGATATGAATGTCATGAAAAAGGGGAAATATGAGGCTCCCGCCATACTCGTCGTGAAGCTGGAGACCGTAAGCATCTTCTGCGACAGCAACTGGCCGGTTAACGGAAACAAGGCCAGCAGTTCAAGCGGCGAATGGGGGCGCAGCAGCTACGGCGATTCCGATGAGATTTAATAAAGGAAGATCGATGAAAAAGATACTGTTATTAATGGCAGCCCTG
>JAGCWB010000152.1 GCA_017962065.1 Bacteroidales bacterium | reverse complement strand
CGGCGCACTTTGGAAGCCCGGCAATGTAACGTATTTAGCCGGCACATCCCCACCGCGGGGGATTACGTCATGGCCGACTTGATCGGCCATCTCTTCCATAAACGCCTGCACCTCTTGATCTGAGGTGAACGTAGTCCGGAAGTACAGCCGGCACTTCAACTCCGGAGACAGAATGTTCTGCGGGTTATCGCTTTGCAGCAGCCCCACATTCCATGTAGTCTCCCCCAGAACCGGATCCATGCCAAAGTCCTTTGCTTTTAAGGCATTGTAGAACTCATTGAACAGGTCTATGGCACTTGTTCCATACTGCGGATAACCGGAATGAAAAGCCTCCCCGTGAAATGTAAGGTCGTATGACTTAGTGCCCTTGGAAGCACTAACCATCTTGTTTTCAGTTGGTTCCCCCACAATAAGAAACGGCGCCGTGAACTCCGTCTTGGCAAAAGCCTTAGCCCCCCAGCTTCCCGTCTCTTCTCCAGATAGCAGCAGCAACCCAAAATCCGTACACCCATGCCTCTCCAGCTCCTTACAAGCCGTATACATAGCCATTATCTGCCCCTTAGCATCGCACGCCCCCCGGCCGTTGATGCGGCCTTCAATCCTCTTCGGAGGGATATACGGCGGAACTGTATCCATATGGGTGCAGAAAACTACTTGGGGCCGGCCCCAGGAGAAGAGAAGGTTCAGTGTGCCGTCGCCCACCTCCATGACCTGTTTATGCGGAGCTTCCAGGGTGGCCAGAAGCCAATCGGCCACCTTCCGCTCCTTTCCCGAAGTGGAATCAATGCTCAAAAGCTCATGAAACAGCTGCCAGTTCATCCTAACCATCCTTTTGCCAGCAATACTTGCGCAATTTGTACGGCGTTGGTGGCGGCGCCTTTGCGGATATTGTCGCTTACGCACCAGAGGTTCAGGCCGTTTGGCACTGAGGTGTCGCGGCGAATTCGGCCTACGAATACCTCGTCCCTGCCCCATGCGTAGATGGGCATCGGGTACACGTTGTTGGCGGGATCGTCCTGGATTACCACGCCGGGCATATCGGCCATTAACTGCCTGGCATCGGCCAGATCGTACGGCTTGTTGAATTCTATGTTCACGCTCTCCGAGTGGCCGCCTTTTACCGGAACTCGCACCGTGGTGGCGCTTACGGCGATGGAGGGATCCCGGAGAATTTTGCGGGTTTCGTTCACCATCTTCATCTCTTCCTTGGTGTAGCCGTCCGGCAGGAAGGAATCTATGTGCGGAAGTATGTTAAGGTCAATGGGATGCGGGAATTTGGTGCCCGTACCGCCTGCCCTTTCCGCCTCCAGCTGCTCTATACCGCGCTGTCCGGCGCCGGTGACGCTCTGGTAAGTGCTCACCACAATGCGCTTGATGCTATATGCCTTATGCAGCGGTGCCAGGGGCAGGACCATCTGAATGGTAGAGCAGTTGGGGTTGGCAATGATGTAGTCTTTTTGCGTTAGCACATCGGCATTTATTTCCGGTACGATGAGCGGAACTGTGGGATCCATACGCCAGTAGGACGAGTTGTCCACAACGTAGCAGCCGATTGCCGCAAATCGCGGTGCAAGCTGGGCCGATGCCGCCCCGCCGGCGCTGAAAATTGCCACTGCCGGCTTGCGGGATATGGCTTCATCGGCACTCATTACCGTCCACTCCTTGCCTTGGAACCTTACTTTTTTGCCCCAGGAACGCTCGGAGGCCACCGGAAGCAGCTCCGTCACCGGGAAATTCCTTTCCTGGAGCACCTCCAACATTTTCTGGCCCACCACCCCGGTGGCGCCAACTACTGCAACTATCATAGCATAAACCTTTATCTTACAAATATAGCTATCTTTTTGCAAAAAACCTTCTATCAGGCTGATGTGGGGTTTTACGCAGGGGTTATGCTGGGCTTCCGCCGGATTTCCGCTGGCGGCTAAAATGTTGACACTCAGCGTATTATAGCATAATCCTCGTTCGAAAATTGAACGAGGATTGTACAGGAACTCTTTAATATTCAAGCACTTAACCGCCAGTGCGGGAAAGGCTGGTTAGAGCGCGGGAGGGCTGGTTAGCGGAGGAGGTCCTCCAGGTGTATGCTGCCGGCGGTTTTTTCGTCGCGGTATTTCACGATTACCGGGCAGTACAGGTGCACGCCGCTTTCCAGGGGCTTGCCGTTGCGGATTATGGGCTTGGAGCCGCTCACCACCACTGCGCCGGCCGGAACTACTATGCGCCCATCGGCATTTCTCTTTATGAATTCGCCTTTTGTGGCATCGAAAATAGCTGTGGATGAGGTGATTATGACGCCGGAGGCAATTACAGCACCTTCCTCAATTATTGTGCCTTCGTAGATGCCGCAGTTGCCGCCTACGAATGCGCCGTCTTCGATGATGGTGGGCAGGGCACCGGCCGGTTCAAGCACGCCGCCTATCTGAGTGGAGGCCGATATATGTATGTTCCGCCCCACCTGGGCGCAGGAGCCGATGGTTACGTGGCTGTCCACCATAGTGCCTTCGCCAACGTAGGCGCCTACGTTCACGTATGCCGGGGGCATCACTATGCTGCCCGGGGCAAGGTAAGCCCCGCGGCGGATGCTGCTGCCGCCGGGGACTATGCGTACCCCGTCATCGGCCTTAAACTGGCGTACCGGGAAGGTGTCTTTGTCGAAGAACGGGAACTGGCCCTGGCTCATGTCCTTGATGGCGCCAAGCTTGAAGCCGGCCAGGATCACTTCCTTGACCCATTTGTTCACTACCCATACGCCGTCTTTTTTTTCGGCCACCCTCAGGGTGCCGGCTTCCAGGGCGTCAATTACCTTGTTGAAGTCTTGAAGAGTGATGTCCATTTAAAAAAGTTCTTGCAGGGTTTGTTTGATTAGGGCTTCTGTTTCTTCCGTGGCCTTGACCAGGGGCAGCCTGAGGCTGTTTTCCATAAGTCCCAGCTGAGCCATCGCGGCCTTGGCGGGGATGGGGTTGGGCTCTACGAAAAGGGCTTTGAACAGCGGCATAAGGCGGTTGTGCATCTTCTGGGCTTCTTCGGCTTTGTTTGCTTGCAGGGCCCTTACGAAGTCCACCATGGCCGATGGAAATACGTTGGAAGCAACTGAGATAACACCATCGGCCCCGGCTTGCATGAGCTTGAGGGTATCTTCGTCGTTGCCGCTGAAGAGTTTAAATCCGTTTGGCCTGTCGTTGAGAATCTTCTGAGCCTGATCGAACTTTCCAGATGCCTCTTTTATGCCGATAATATTGGGCACGTCCTTGGCCAGCTGCAGCACGGTTTCCGGCTCGATGTTGGAACCGGTGCGGCCGGGGACGTTGTACAGCACTATTGGCTTGTCCGTTGCCTGGGCCACAGCCTTAAAGTACTGATACATACCTCTTTGCGGAGGCTTGTTGTAGAAGGGGACAACCACCAGGAAGGCATCGGCATCCTGAAGCAGGCGCATGTTGGCAAGTGTACCGTTGAGCGAGTTGGTGCCCACGCCGGCCATTACGGGTTTTCCATCGGCATGATTTAGGGTAACTTCCAGAACCTGAAGCTTTTCGCTCTCCGATAGCGTGGGAGTTTCGCCGGTGGTTCCAAGCGGCACCAGAAAATCGATTCCGGTAGCAACCTGCCAGTCAACCGTGGCAGCAAATGCCTCATAGTCCACTTCCCCACCCCTGAAAGGAGTAAGAAGCGCAGTACCACATCCTGTTAGCTGTTTCATAATATAGTTTGTTTTGCGTTTTTTAGTTTATGCACTGGCGGCTAAATCGCTGATACTCAGGCTGTTACCTTATAGTCGTCGTTCGTTTTTTGAATGAGGGTTATACAGGAAGTATCTCATTATCAATTAGTTAACCGCCAGCAGTTCTG
>JAGCWB010000151.1 GCA_017962065.1 Bacteroidales bacterium | reverse complement strand
AGAACCGCTTTCCTGGGGCAAGGTGCATCCGGACGTAATCACCATCCGTGAAATGCTCCGCTGCGACGGCTTCCTGGTAAAAGACCTGAACATGGACGCATACATGGAAGTACGTCGCCTTACGCAAAAATTCATCGACGACTTCCTGGGTTACTGGATCAATCCCTCCAACGCCAAGATGACTTCCCTGCTGGTTGGCTGCGGCCTTCCCGGCGGCATGATGGGCTCGATGATGGCCGATCTCAAGGGCTTCCAGGGCGCCATAAATGCCGCCCAGCGCGCCCACGGCCGTCCGGAGATGTCACTTGACACCCTCATGGTCAAACTCTTTGAAGAAGTTGAGTATGTATGGCCCCGCTTAGGTTATCCACCGCTTGTTACTCCGTTCAGCCAGTATGTCAAAAACACGGCCCTCATGAACCTGTTCAACATGCTCAACGACAAACCTCGTTGGACCACTATCGATAAGGATACCTGGGGCATGATCCTGGGCAACATGGGTAAACTCCCCGGAGAACTTGCCCCGGAAATTGTGGAGCTGGCCAAGGAAAAAGGCCTGGAATTCAGTACCGGCAATCCTCAGGACAACTATCCGGACGAACTGCCCAAGTACCGCGCCATGATGGACGAGAAAGGCTGGGACTACGGCCCTGACGACGAAGAACTCTTCGAGCTTGCAATGCACGAGCGCCAGTATCTTGACTATCGCAGCGGCATAGCCAAAGAGCGTTTCAACAAGGAACTGGAGGACTTCAGGGCCAAAGCCGGCGCCCCCATCATTGTAGAGCGGCCCGTGGTGGAAATGCCCAAGTTCTCAATCGAGGAATACCTTGCCCGTTATCCCAAGGCAACGCCCGTGCAGTGCCCCGTGAAAGGACAGCTCCTATGGGAACTGGACGTGGACAACGCCTCCACCGCACCTGTAGTTGGCAAGGCTGTTAAAGCTGGCCAGGTAATTGGCCATGTGCAAACCTACTATGGCATAGAAGATATAGTAGCAGCCGTGGACGGTCTTGTAGTAGCAGTCATTGGCAAACAGGGCCAGATGGTAGAAAAAGGCGAAATCGTCGCCTTTGTGCAGTAGCCCCCCGGACTCACTTAGCCCCTCCACAACGCCGCATCCCGCATTTTCGGCCATTTTTGAGGGACGGCACGTCGCGCCGACGTGGCATCCCGCATTATCGGCCGTTTTTGAGGGATGGCGCGTCGCGCTGCCCAGCAGCCATAAAATTTTGATTTTTACGCAGAAATGGTGTAATTTTGCCGTGATAAACCGGACAATGCGCAATGGCTGTTGAAATAAAAGAGGTTAAAACCAGAAGGGAACTGAGGAAGTTCGTGAACTTCCCGGAGAAACTGTACAAGGACAATCCCTATTATGTTCCGCCGCTGGTGTTTGACCAGATGGACACCCTGGACCGCAAGAAGGCGGCTTGCTGGGAGTTCTGCGATTCCAAGCTGTATATGGCATACAAGGACGGTGAGGCGGTGGGCCGCGTTGCCGCAATTGTTAACTTCAAGGCCAACGAGCAGTGGAATCACAAGGAGGTGCGCTTTGGCTGGATAGACTTCATTGACGACAAGGAAGTGTCCAAGGCCCTCATGGACAAGGTTGAGGAGTTTGGCCGCCAGCACGGTATGGAAAAGGTTGTGGGCCCGCTGGGCTTTACGGACTTTGATCCGGAAGGCATGCTGGTGGATGGCTATGATGTCCTTAGTACAATGGCCCTCATTTACAACCATCCGTACTACAATGACCACCTCACAGCCCTGGGCTTCGAAAAAGATACCGACTGGATAGAGTACAAGGTTACCATACCCGAGGAGTTTCCGGAGCGCATGGCCCGCGTTGGAAAGATAATCTCCCAGCGCTCAAACGTGCGCGTGCGTCATCTTACCCGCAAGATTGTCCGCGAGGAAGATTACGGCCACAAGGTATTCGACTGCATAAACGCTTGCTACAAAGACCTTTACAACTTTACTGTGCTGCCCAGTCACATGGCTGAAAAGTATCTGGGCTTTTACCTTAGCATACTTGACTTGAGGTATCTTTCCATGTTGGAAAACGAAAAAGGAGAACTTGTGGCCTTTGGCATTTCCATGCCCACAATTGTGCATGCCCTGCAAAAATGCCGCGGAAAACTGTTCCCCTTTGGCTGGTGGCACCTGGCAAAATCAATGTTCCTAAAGCACGAAGAAGGCATAGAACTCCTTCTGGTAGGCGTGCACCCGGACTACCAGAACAGCGGAATAAACTCCCTTATATTCATGGATTTATTCCAAAGATTCCACGACGGAAAATTTGTCTGGGCCGAAACCAACGCCATCCTGGAAGACAACTATAAGAACCAGTCCCAGTTCAAGGACTTCAATCCGGAGTGCCGCAAGCGCAGACGCTCCTATATTAAGGAATTGAAATACTAGTACGCTACTGCGTATTCATCCACAAGGTGGTAGGTGTTCTTCTTTACCACCTCTTTACCCTCGGCATCCTTCTCAAGTTCGTGCAGTGAGACACTTAGGCTTAACCGGGACTCCTCTTTGATGAAATCCGTGAGCGGAACGCTGTAAACCACCTGCTTTTTGTCAAGGTCGTCCACGGCCATATAGGCGGGATTCTCGTGATTGCCGTTATGGAAAATATGGATTGTAAGATGGTCGTCGGCCCCGTCATATTCCGAAC
This sequence comes from Bacteroidales bacterium, assembly GCA_017962065.1. Classification (GTDB taxonomy): domain Bacteria; phylum Bacteroidota; class Bacteroidia; order Bacteroidales; family UBA932; genus Cryptobacteroides. The sequence goes on along the minus strand of JAGCWB010000151.1, from coordinate 14,139 downwards.
GGAAATACAGTTTGTGGGCGTATTTTGAACTTTTGTCATAAAAATAGCTCATGACAATGTTCAGATAGCCGCCGCTTATGCAGTGGTCGTTAACTATTACAGGGTCGTCCCATTTATCGGCCTCCGACAGGGGAGAGAGCTGTGCCACCGTAACGTTGGTGATTTCCTTTAACTTTATTGCCAGTGCGCGGTTCAGGATATCGCAGATGATATAGAAACGCTTTCCTTCAATTTTCCATTCTTCGCTCTCTGTTGCATTTGACGTTACGGTGTAAACGTCACCGTAGTCGCTGAGCAGTTTGCCGGAATAGGAGGTGACGAAATCGGCATAATTGTATATCTCAAAGGTGCTGTCTTTGAGGCAGGACGTTGCGGCCAGAAGGCACAGGGCTAGGGAGAGAATGTATTTTTTCATAAGTTCTTTGATTTCTTTGTGGGACGGGCAATAAGCTGGATATCAATATCTTCTACCGTGAAGCCCTTAAACTTGCGCCGCTTGAGGTGGGCACCAACCAGGGCCTGCAGGTCGTCGTTCACCAGATCACGGTAGGTGTGGTTTTCGCGGTCGTAGAGGTGAATGTGGTGCGAGCTGTCAACGTCGAAAAACATCTTGTTGCTCACCGACAGCCTGCGGGTGTAAATGCGGCAGTCGGCCAGCTGGGAAAGGATGTTATAAACAGAAGCCGGCGTTACGGCCGATCCTTTTTCACGGAGCTTTTCGCAAACCATATCGGCCGATGCATGAACCAGTTCCATCATAACCTGGTGTACGGCAAGGCGCTGACGGGTGGCTTTGAACTTATGCCGGCGCAGCATGGTGCGGAACTCGTCTATAGTGGGGATATGATTGGTTGGAACGGCCATGGTTTATTGTTTCAACAACGATTTTGCGTTCTGGATGGCTTCCGGTGTAATGGTGGCGCCGGACAGCATACGGGCAATTTCCATAACACGGCCTTCATGATCCAGGGTCCGGACAGATGTTATGCCGCCGGTCTTGGAAACAAGGTAGTGTGCATTTCCCTTGGCCGCCACCTGGGGCAGGTGAGTAATGGCGAAAACCTGCATATCGGCCCCCATGGAGCATACAAGTGTACCCATTTTGTCGGCAGTGCTGCCGGAAACGCCGGTGTCTATCTCGTCGAATACAAGGGTGGGCATCTGCCGGAAGCGGGCCATTACGGCCTTGAGGCTAAGCATAATGCGGGAAAGTTCACCGCCCGAGGCCGATTTGGCAACGTCCGAAGGCCTGCTGCCGGTGGCCGAGAACAGGAAACGTACGGAGTCGGCGCCGTCGGGACCGGACGTGACATCCTCCAGAGCCACCTGGAAAACGGCGCTTTCCAGATCCAGGGCATGAAGCTGCCCGGTAATTGCCGATGCAAAGCCCGGAGCTCCGGCAAGACGCTTGAGATGCAACCGGGAAGCCAGTTCCGAGTGTCTTGCAGAAGCGGCCGCAACCTCTTTACGGGCCTTTTCCACATCGGCCACAAGGTCCGTGGCATCAAGTACAAGGCCTTGCAGACGGTCCCTTTCCGCAATAAGTTCTTCAACTGAACTTACGCCATGCTTTTGCATTAGGCCGTAAAGCAGCGACAGACGTTCGTCCACCTGTTCCAGCCTTTCCGGCGAGGCCTCCGTGCGCATATTCAGGGCTGTAATCTCGTCGGCAATGTCTTCCAGCTCTATCCGGGCCGATGTAATGCGCTCACTCAAAGACTCCAGCGAAGGGATGAAGGCCGATGCCTTGTCCAGCAGCTTGACTGCTTCGCGCAGTTCCTGGGTAGGGGAGGCCGAGTCTGAAGGTGCAAGTATATTCTCTACTGAGCAGAGGGTTTCCTTAATCTCCTCGGCATGCGCAAGCTGCTTTTGCTCTGCTTCCAGGGATTCAATCTCTCCGGGAATAAGGTGCGCGTTCTCCAGACGCTCCCAGCGGGCGTTGTTGTATTCCTGCTGGTCACGGGCCGTGGCCAGGCGTTCCTCCAGTGATGCCAGAGAGCGTTTGGAAGCGACCAGGGCAGCCCATGCGGCGGCGCACTGCTCACGTAGCGCAGCGCATCCGCTCCAAAGGTCCAGCGCTTCCATGCAGAAGCGTCCGTCCTGAAGTTTCAGTGTCTGGTGCTGGGAATGGATGTCAACAAGGTGCCCGGCCAGCTCCTGAAGGACGGAAACGCTCACGGGCTCGTCGTTGGCAAAACTGCGGGAGCGTCCGCTTTTTGATACAGTACGCCTTAGCACCAGGCGGTCTGTGTCGCAGGGAAGATCGGCATCGGCAAGGATGCGCTTTAGCTCCTCTGTAATGCCGAACTCCGCTTCCACTACGCAGTTCTCTCCGTGCTCTCCTACCATTGATGAATCGGCTTTGGAACCTAAAACCAAAGCCAGGGCCCCCAATAGTATGGATTTGCCTGCACCGGTTTCTCCGCTTATAATAACGAGACCCTCCGGAAACGTGGTTTCCAGAGAGCCTATTAAAATGTAATTGGAGACGGTGAGGCTATAGAGCATCTACTTTTCGCGTGTAATGTCTATGGGATTGTCGTTCTGGGCTTTACGGTAGTACAGGTCTCCGTTTTCGAACTCTGCAATGGCAATGAGGTCCGGTTTGGGCTGACGCTAATAGTACTTTGAGATTTCAATCTGCTCCTTGTTCTCGAACACTTCGTCCATGGTGTCGCGGTCGTTGCGGAACTCTTCCAGTTTTTTCATGAGTTCCTTCTTCTCTGCCACTGCAATCTGGTTAGCCCTCTTATAGAGAATAACTACTGATTCATAGATGTTACCGGTGGGCGCTGCAAGGTTCTTGATGTCGCGCGTCACGGTGTTTACGGGTACTTTCTTCTTGCTTTCCATTATATAAAAAATGCTTTGTCTATATATGATACACGGCCTGTGCACCGCAAGTTTCAAAAATTTTTCATTCTTCTTCGGCGGTACCGTCTTTGCCAACTACCTTCTGCACCTGCCTGTAATGGGTGTCCAGCTCTTTGCGGTAATGGGACTCCGGATACTCACCTATGAAGTTAAGATAGTCGTCGATGAAAGTGAGATAGCGTTCTTTCTGCTTTTGCCATACGCTCAGGCGGGCGTAATGGTAAGATGCCATTGCGGTGTAGTACAGCACATCTTCACGGTACACGTTATCGGCATTTGTCTTGAGGACGTTCTTGAGTTTTACCCTGGCGGCGGGGTAGTCTTCCATGCGGTAATACTGCTTGCCGGCCTCGAAGTCCTTGCGGTCCAGACGCTCCTGAAGGTCTGTTAGCATTGCCTCACAAGCCTGGAGGTGGGGTTCGTCGTCCGGATGCTCACGCATGTATTCCCTTATTGCAGCCATGCAGGAGCGCGTAGGAGTCTGGTCCAGTTCCCAGCGCAGGGTTGCGCGGTAAAGGCAGTCCAGCCTGTAGAATTCGGCATCCGGGGCAAAAGGACTGCGGGGGAAGTTCTGCACAAAGCGAGAGAAATTGGATTCGGCCGTAAAGTAATCCTTGTTCCTGTAATTGGACAGGCCCCAATAATACTGAACCGTGTCGTCCCTGGCTGTGCCGCTTGTAAGTACGGCCATGGATTCGAACAGCTGAGCAGCTCTCTGGTACTTTTTATTGTTGAAAAAGTCCATTGCCGCCTGGTACTTGGCATCTACGTCGTTGGATGCAAGAAGAGCCTCGTACTGGCTTTTGCAGGCGAACAGCGCTGCAAGAAGAACCGCTGCGGCTATTGTAATCTTAAGTTTTTTCATCTCTCTATGCATGAATTTGCTCAAGGAGGAATTTCTCTGCGTCCCTTGCGGCCATGCAGCCGGAAGCTGCGGCGGTTACGGCCTGCCTGTAGCGGGGATCCTGAACGTCACCGGCGGCAAATACGCCGGGAACGCTGGTTTGTGAGGTCTTGCCCTCCGTAACGATATATCCGTTTTCGTCCAGTTTGATCCAGGGAGCGAACAGGGCCGATGCCGGCGTATGCCCGATTCCAAGGAAGAAACCGTCGATTGCGATGTCAAATACGGTGCCGTCTTTCCTCAAAAGGCGGGCGCCGGTAACGCCCATTTCGTCGCCAAGAACTTCCTGGGTGTTGCAGTTCCACAAAACCTCTATGTTGGGAGTGGACAGGACTTTCTTTTGCATTACTGACGATGCGCGGAAAACGTCCCTGCGCACTATCATGTACACTTTTTTTGCCAGGCTTGCAAGGTAAAGGGCTTCCTCACATGCTGTGTCTCCGCCGCCCACAACAGCCACCGTGCGCTTGCGGTAGAAGAAGCCGTCGCAGGTTGCGCAGGCGCTAACTCCCGCGCCCTTGAACTTTTCTTCCGACGGCAGGCCCAGGTATCGCGCCTGCGCGCCCGTAGCGATAATTAAAGTATCGGCCTCAATCTCCGTTTCGGCATCTATTGTAACATGGAAGGGACGCTTGCCAAGTTCTACGGCCGTTGCCGTGCCCTGACGTACATCGGCCCCAAAGCTGCGGGCCTGTTCCCTCATGTTGTCCATAAGGGTGTTGGCGTCTACGCCGCCGGGGAAACCGGGGAAGTTTTCCACTATGGTTGTGGTGGTGAGTTGGCCGCCGGGTTGTATGCCTTCGTACACTACAGGTGACAGGTTCGCGCGGGCTGCGTAAATTGCGGCGGTGAATCCGGCGGGGCCTCCGCCCAGGATGAGGGTTTTAACGTGTTCCATATTATCTTTCAAGGGTGGTTGTGTAGTCTTTCCGGAAGAAAATGCGGCGTACGGCAATGTTGTGATGGTTGTTGCTGCCGTCCGTGTCAAACAGGAAGTCCGTGTGCAGGCCGCTGCTGCGTTCGGCTCCAAGCCTGCGGGTCCAGGCATAGCCGTGGCCGGCGCAGCGCACTATGAAATAGCGTGCGGTGTCGTAGCCCTGGAAGGCGAACTGTGACGGCTCGGTGCGGAAAAGAGCCCTGTATGCACGTACAAAAGCATCTACCTCCGGGGCCGAATAATCGGCAAAATATGAGGAGCAAATATGGAGCGAAGCGTCGTGATAGGCGCTGCTCTCGATTGTATCGAATGTGCGAACCTTGGACGGGGCGTACATCACAACGTCATAGCCTTTGCCAAGCATGATGCCGATATTACGCACTACGTCGCCGATGAATGCTTCGCTCTCCGATGCCACCACTATGCGGTTTACGCCGTCGTCGGTCATCTTTTCCGTAAGGACGGCGGGTATGCCCCTGCCTTCTACAATGGCGTAGTTGATAATGTCGTAAGTGAGTTCCCTGCGGGCCATGGCGCTGCGGATGGCCACCGGAGCGGTGACGTTGGTGGCGCCTTTTTCCGTAATGAGGATAATTCTGTCGTCTTCCTCGGCATCTTCCTTAAGCCACTGGGCAAGGTCGTCGTACTGGTTATCGACGGCCGACGGAACCTGGATGAAGTTCTGGTAATAGGCCGATAAGACTCCCGCCTTCTGGTCCAGCGGGGAAATCACCGGAACCTTGCCGTCCACCCTCTGGAGGATGGCTTCAAGGTCACGGGAGGCGATGGGGCCAAGCACGAAGTCGCTGCGCAAAAGGGCGTCCGTGGAGGGCAGTCCTTCCGACAGGTCGTAGATGTGGGCCTGAATCTTAACTCCTTCGGCCTCAAGGTCCTTGAGGGCCATAAGGACGCCGGAATAGAAGTCCATGTTAAGTTCGCTGGTGCTTCCGGCGGTGTGAAGGGGAAGGATGAGGGACATGTCCACCACGTCGCGGGAGCGCATGCTGAGGATGGTGCTGTCGGAAACTTCCTGGGCATCGATCTCCTGGGCGGGGGATTCCGCCGACTTTTCCGTTCCTTCAACGGTTTCAACCACGGGAACACCTTCCACTGCAGTAGTATCGGCCGCTGCTACAAGCTTTACGGGAATCTTGAGGACCTGGCGGGTGCTAAGCTTCTTGCTCTTGAGGCCGTTCAGCTCCATGATCTCTTTTACCGTAACGTCGTAGCTGGAGGCAATGTCTTCTATGTCCTCGTACCATTTAACGGTATGCTCCGTGTAACTGCCTTCCTTGGGCTGAGGAGCCTCGGGGGCTTCTTTTACCCCTTCCTTGAACGGAATTAGCAGGATGGAGTTTTTCTGGAGTCCGGTTTCCCTGAGGGACGGATTTGCTTCGTAAAGTTCCTCCTCCGTTACGCCGTAGGCCTTGGAAATGCCGTACAGGGTCTGGCGTTCCAGAACCACGTGCGACAGGTAAACCTTTCCGTTCAGTTTTACCTTTTCCTTGGAAACGGTGACGGGGGTAGGTACATATTCCTGGGCCAGGGCGGCGGTGCAGCCCAGCACAAGGAGTGAAGCTATGAGCGTGACAAGTCTTTTCATGAGTATCACATTTATAAAGTGGCGGCGAAGTTGCTGAGGCCGGTGCAGAACCGCTCCCAGCTAAGGCGCTCTTTTTCTTCGCTTATTGCTTTTTGGCAGCTTTCCTGCAGTGCAGGACTGGCAAAAAAGCGCTTAATTTCTTTCCGGACGGCTTCCGGACTGGCCTCTGGCGCGACAATTCCCGTGCCACGGGCGCCTATGGTGTCCTTGAGGCCGCCTACGTCCGTTACTATCATGGGTACGCCGAAGTGGCAGGCGATGGCGCTAATGCCGCTCTGTGTGGCGCTGCGGTAGGGGAGAACAGCCACATCTGCCGCGCTGAAGAACTTTTTAACCTCCGAGTCCTTTATGTAGTCCGGGAAAACGTGCACTCTGTCTTTTCCGGGAAGGGTGTCTATGATTGCCTGATACTTTTCAAAGGAACCGTAAGGCTCTCCGGCGATTACCAACTGATAATCCTCCGGCAAGGTGCGGAAAGCTTCCAGCAGTATGTCAAGGCCCTTGTAATCGCGGATAAGGCCGAAAAAGAGAAGGGTCTTGAGCTCCGGATTGATTCCAAGCTGTTGCGCAGCCTGTTCCCGGGGCATCCTTGGGCCGAAATGGGCGTAGATGGGGTGGGGAAGGAGGATGTGCGGTGCGTCCGGGCGAAGGCTTAAAAGATCCGCCTCCACTTTGGGCGACATGCTTATGAATCCGCTGCAGCCGTTAAGGAAATATCTGGTGAGGGGTTTGTCGAACCAGTGGGGCTCATGCGGGATTACGTTGTCAAGCACCGCTATGCTTTTGCAGCCGCAGTGGCGCTCTACGTATCCCAGCGAAGGGGCGAACCAACTCATCCAGTATTTCATTACAAGGACATCGGCCTTCCACTTGCGTATTTCCTTGGCGGTCTTGATCCATGTGAAGGGATTGATTGTATCCAGTATTGCGGTGGCTTCCACCTGCGTGGCTTCGTCTTCCGGAGTTACGTACTGGGTTTTGCCGGGGAACAGCAGGGAAGGGTACTGTCTTGAGAAAGAGAAGGCCCGTATATCATGACATTTTCCCAGTCCTTCCAGCATGCTGGCGTTGAACTGGGAAATGCCGCCCCTGAGGGGGTAGAAGCTTGATAATAGGGCTATTCTCAAATTACTTTGTGGCTTCCTTGGTCTTGATGTAAGCTTCGTTGAGGCCGGCAAGGAGGTCTTCGGTGATGTCCAGGCCGGGGTCTCCGGTTACTACGGGAACGGAGAGAATATCGCCGGTGGTAGCGAGTATAAGGGCGTACTTATGCTCCAGGTTATACTCCTGTACGAACTCCGAGATGGCGTTGGCAATCTGGTTCATCATCACCTGTTGCTCTTCGCCCTTTTCCTGCTGCTTGCGCAATACGTAGTCCTGATACTCCTGCTGTTGCTGCTGGATTTTCTGGTACTGGGCCTGTGCTACGGAAGAGGTGAGGAGGCCTTTGTCCACCTTGTTCTGGAAGTCGGTCATGTCTTTTTCCAGCTTTTTGCCGCGGCGGTCAATCTCGGCCTGGATGCCGGAGGTTTTGGTCTCGAACACTGACTTGAGGTCGTTGGCCATGTCGTAACCGCTGGTGAGCTGGTCAAGGTTGAAATAAACGATGCTGCCGGCTACTGCTACACTGTCTTTGGAAACTTCGGCTGCGGGGGCTGCTGTCTGGTTCTGGTTGCAAGATACTGCAAGAGCCATGATGGCCGCTGCACCGAAAACGATGAGAGATTTTTTCATTATTGTTATGTTAAATTAATAATTCTTAAAGCCTGCAAATTTAGTTATTTTTTGGCAATTTCCCCAAGGTAGGCCTGAATAGTTTTCTCAAGGCCCATATAAATGGCGTCCGAGATAATTGCATGGCCGATTGAAACCTCGTCGGTCCAGGGGATGGTGCGCACAAAATATGCCAGGTTTTCAAGCGAAAGGTCGTGCCCTGCGTTGAGGCCGAGACCGCACTGACGGGCCGCTTTTGCCACTTCCAGGTAGCGGCTTATTGCAATTTCCGGGCCCATGGGATACTGCGCGGCATAATCGGCCGTATAAAGTTCCACCCTGTTTGCCCCGCAGGCGGCGGCACCTTCGGCCATTGCAGGGACGGGGTCTATGAAAATGGAAGTGCGTATCCCTTTGGCTTTGAACGTGTTGCAAAGGTCCGTGAGGAGGCTGCGGTACTTGACCGTATCCCATCCGGCGTTTGAGGTAATTGCGTTGTGACTGTCCGGCACAAGGGTTACCTGGTCCGGCACTACTTCCAGCACAAGATCCACGAAACTTTGGATGGTGGGGTTGCCTTCTATGTTGAACTCGGTTGTGATGAGGGGCCTGATTTCCCTTACGTCGGCGTATCTGATATGGCGCTCGTCCGGGCGGGGATGCACTGTGATGCCCTGTGCGCCGAACTTTTCACAGTTAAGGGCGGCTTTTGTCACATCCGGCACGTTTCCGCCGCGGGCGTTGCGGATTGTGGCGATTTTATTGATGTTTACGCTTAATCTTGTCATTCGTTGTGCATATATATCGTACAAAAATAAGGAAATTTATGGGAAAAATGTTAATTTTGGCGGTTGAATTTACTGCGCCACATGAAAATAGGATATTTCATACTAAAGGACGAACTCAGGGAAGACCCTGGAATGCGCACCCTTCTGGCCGATCTTGAATCGGCAACATTCGAAGTTTACGAAATTAAGACCAAGGCCGATGTACGCCCGGAAACGGACCTTGTGCTGTCAATGGGCGGTGACGGTACCTTCCTGTCGGCCGCGCATGTTGTGGCCGATATCGGCCTGCCCATCCTTGGAGTAAACTTCGGCCGCATCGGCTTTCTTTGCGAAAATCGTCCGGAGGCCGTGCGGAAGGCATTGCTGGAAGGGGATTTCAGCATCGAGTACCGTACCGTGCTCAATGCTACCCTCAAGGGCCCGGAGGCGCGAAAATCAATCGGCATGCTCCCTTATTCCGTGAACGAGGTTGCCATTCACCGCGCCGGTTCTTCCGTTATGGGAATCCATGTGTGCATAGACGGCGAACCTTTGCCCACTTATTGGGCCGATGGTCTTTTGATTGCCACTCCGTCCGGTTCTACCGCATATTCTTTGAGCGTCGGCGGTCCCATTTGTATGCCCGATACCAAGGTTCTAGTGATGGCTCCTATTTCCCCTCACAACCTGAATGTGAGGCCCATTGTCATTCCGGAAACAGCCAAAATTGACATATCCTTCGAGTCCCGCGACGGTAAGGCCACCCTGTCCATGGACAACCGCGTGGAACAAATTCAGCCGGACTGGACCCTTCACGTAGAGATGGCACAGTTTTCGCTCAAGCGTGTCCGGCTTCCGGAATCGGGCTTCGTGAAGGCTCTTACCTCACGCCTTTTCTGGGGCGAAGACATGCGCAACAACGAGTAATTGCTTATGGAAATACTACCGCAGCACGTGTCCATTATCATGGACGGTAATGGCCGATGGGCCAGAGCCCGTGGAAAAGAACGTGTTTTTGGCCACCTTGAGGGGGTGGAGAGCGTACGTGCCTGCCTTGAAGAGGCGGCAACGCTTGGCATAAAATATCTCTCTCTATACGCTTTCTCGGAGGAGAACTGGAACCGCCCGCAGGCCGAGGTTAGCACCCTCATGGAACTCATGATGAAGTCCATGAAGAACGAGTTCTCCAACATGATGAAGAACAACATCCGTTTCGTGGTGCTTGGCAACCGTTCAAGGCTAAGTGAAGGGCTTAACGCTGCTATTGACAAGATGATGGAGGATACGGCTGCCAACAACCGCACAACCATTATAGTTTTCCTTAGTTACAGCGGCAAGTGGGACATAATGCAGGCAATGAAAAAAGCTGCTGCTGAACTGTCTCCAGAGGCTTTTCAGGCCCTTGGGCCGGAGGATTTCGACAACTATCTGGTCACCGCCGGAATTCCGGATCCGGACCTTCTGATACGCACTTCCGGAGAGCTCAGAATCTCCAATTATCTTCTGTGGCAAAGCGCTTATACGGAGTTCTATTTCACCGATGTCCTGTGGCCGGATTTCCGCAAGGAACAGTTCCGTCAGGCCATCGAGGAATACGGCCGCCGGGACCGCCGATATGGTAAAGTCAAATAAAATGCTTATCTTTGCAAGATAACTTTTGTTTTCGAATGAAGCTTAGACATTTAATATGCGCTGCACTGCTCCTGGCGGGGACCACCCTTCAGGCGCAGAATACCGGCAGCGGCATAGAAGTAGATTATAACCACCCTAAGAAATACACGGTGGGCGGCGTTGGAGTAGAAGGAAACCAGTATTTCAGCGAGAATCAGATTCTCCAGCTCACCGGCCTGCAAAAGGGCCAGGAAGTCACCGTACCGGGAGAAGAAATCACGTCCATAGTGAAACGCCTTGTGGCCCAGCGCTACTTCGAAGACGTTGCGGTGGTAATAGATTCCGTAAGCACCCAGGCCGATACAGCATGGTTCAAGGTGGTGATACGCGAGCGTCCCCGCGTTTCCCGCTGGACATTCTCGGGCGTAAAGTCCGGAGAAAGGAAAGACCTTCAGGAGCGCCTGAACCTTCGTCCGGGCCGCGAATATTCGGACTATGTGAAGAATACCTCGGTAGATATCATCAAGCGTTATTATAAGGAAAAAGGCTTCCTTCTGGCCGATGTGGACGTGCAGGTGCAGCGTGACTCCATGATCCGCAGCGCCATACGCGTTAACTTCGACGTCAAGCGCGGAAACAAAATCCGTATCAAGAACATAAACTTCTCCGGCGTTGAAGGCGGAGTTAAAGAATATAAGATTGCCAAGAACATGAAGGAAACCCACTCCAACAAGTGGTATAATTTCTTCAAGTCCAAGAAGTTCAAGGAAAAGGAATACCAGACAGACCGCAAAACCGCGCTGGATGCCTTCACGGAGGCAGGTTTCCGCGACGCCCGCCTTGTAAGGGACTCCATCTATTTCCTAGAGGACGGCAAGCACATCAATATAGACATGGAGTTCGACCAGGGACGCAAGTACTACTTCCGCGACATAACCTGGACAGGTAATTCCGTATATTCATCGGATGTCCTTAACGAAATTCTTCAGGTAAAGAAGGGCGATGTGTACGACCTTGTGACCTTTGACAAGCGCCTGCACGGCGGCGGCAAGGAAAACGAGTACGACGTTACCAAACTGTACAGGGACAACGGTTTCCTGTTCATTAACGTAAACCCTGTGGAGGTAAATATCCAGAACGACTCCGTAGATGTGGAAATCCGTATTTCGGAAGGAAAGCCCGCCGTTCTGAACGAAATTGTCATCAACGGCAACGACCTTACCAACGAAAGGGTAGTGCGCCGTCAGCTCATGACCCGTCCCGGTTATCTTTACAGCCAGTCGGACTTCGAGCGTTCAGTGCGTGAAATTGCTTCAATGGGCCAGTTCGACCCTGAAGCAGCAATGAGCCCTTCCGGATATTCCATCATCCCTAACCAGCTTAACAATACCGTAGATATCATCTACAACCTTGTTGAGAAACCTTCTTCCCAGTTGGAACTCTCCGGTGGTTGGGGCGGTAACACCTTCGTACTCACCGCGGGCGTAAGTTTCAATAACTTCAGCACCCGCCGTATGTTCGAAAAAGGCGCCTGGAGGCCCGTTCCGCTTGGAGATGCCCAGAACCTGTCGTTCCGCTTCCAGACTAACGGCCGATACTATACCAACCTTAGCGCCAGCTTCACGGAGCCCTGGCTATTCGGCAAAAAGCCCACGTCGCTCAACATCTCCGGCTATTATTCCAGGATGACGGACAGCTACCTTGCCATCGGCATTCTTTCTACAGACAAGATGTTCGAGGTGTTCGGCTTCAACGCCGGCCTTGGTACGCGCCTCAAGTGGCCGGACAACTTCTTTGTCCTGTACAACAACCTGAGCTGGCAAACGTATAAGCTCACCAATTGGACAAACAGCTATTTCGCATTTAACGACGGTATTTCCCATAACCTGAGTTATACGCTTTCATTAACCCGTAATTCCACGGACCAGCAGATTTATCCCAGAACGGGTTCGGAGTTCTCGTTCTCGCTGCAGCTTACTCCTCCGTTCTCCCTGTTCCGCAAATATACCTGGGTTACAGACGACGACGGCAACCGTGTAAAGCAGCCGGTAAGCAGCTGGAAGGAAGTGGACTACGACACCTGGACATCGGCCGAACGATATAAGTGGATTGAATATCATAAGTGGAAGTTCAACGCCACCGTATATACCAAGCTGGTGGGAGATCTGGTCCTGATGACCCGCGCACAGTTCGGTTACCTTGGATATTATAACCGCAACTGGGGTTATTCCCCGTTCGAGAGCTTCCTTGTTGGCGGCGACGGTATGTCGGGTTATATGACCTATGGATCGGAAATCATCTCCCTGCGAGGCTACGAGGACTATACCCTCACTCCGCGCAAGATGACTCCGTATAGCCAGAACATGGAAAGTTATGCCGGTAACGTGTACGACAAGTTCACCATCGAACTCCGTTATCCCGTTATCCTCCAGCCCCAGAGCACCATATTCGCCCTTGTATTCCTTGAAGGCGGTAACTGCTGGAGCGATATCAGGGAGTTCAATCCTTTCCAGATTAAGAGGAGCGCGGGCGTGGGCATACGCGTGTTCCTGCCCATGATCGGCCTGCTTGGTGTGGACTGGGGCTATGGATTTGACGATCCCACCAATGGCGGCAGCCAGTTCCACTTTGTCCTTGGCCAGCAGTTTTAGTTAGGCATGGAAATTGAATTGTGATTCCGGGCCATCGGCCTTTAAACAGAAAACAAAAATTATTGTAGATATGAAAAAACTATTTGTCATTGCTCTTGCAGCATTCGCAACTCTAACCGCCGGCGCACAGCAGCTGGGTAAAGTTAATTTCCAGGAACTCGTAATGCTTATGCCCGAAATGGACGCCGCACGCGAGACCATGGCCGCATCCCAGAAGGAAGCCGAGGAAACCTACTCTGCTATGGTAGAAGAGTATCAGGGTAAAATGAGCCAGTATCAGCAGAAACAGGCCAGCTGGACCGCCGCAATCCGCGAATCCAAGGAGCGCGAACTCATGGAAATCCAGAACCGCATCCAGGAATTCCAGCAGTCCATTTCCCAGGAACTCCAGCAGCAGCAGAGCCAGCTTACCGCTCCCATCCAGGAGAAAGCCGGCAAAGCAGTTAGCGAGATTGCCAAGGCAAAAGGCCTCACCGTTCTGTTCGACGCCTCCCAGGCCCTGTACTTCGACGAATCCAAAGTGGTTGACATCACCGCCGACGCCCGCAAGGCCCTGAATATCCCGGAAGGCCGCACCCTTGAAACCCTCCAGGCCGAACTTCAGGCCCAGGCCCAAGCCGCAGCAGCACAATAAGCTTTTAAATGCATTAAAAAAGGGTTCCGCAATTGCGCGGAACCCTTTTTTTGTGCGATTTAGGCTGGTGCCTAAATCGTTCCTTGCTCTAGCATTGCGGTTGCAACTTTCATGAAGCCGGCGATGTTGGCGCCTTTCACGTAGTCGATGCTGCCGTCCGGCTGGGTGCCGTACTTCACGCACTGTTCGTGGATGCTCTTCATGATGAAGTGGAGTTTGTCGTCCACTTCCTTGCCGCTCCAGCTGATATGCTCGGCATTCTGGGTCATTTCCAGGCCGGAGGTGGCTACGCCGCCTGCGTTAACGGCCTTGCCGGGGGCAAAGAGCACGCCGTTGTGCTGGAAGAAGTGGATGGCTCCGGGATGGCAGCCGATGTTGGAAACCTCGCAGCAGCACCAGCAGCCGTTGGCTTTGAGTTACTTTGCGTCTTCTTCCGAGAGTTCGT
>JAGCWB010000150.1 GCA_017962065.1 Bacteroidales bacterium | reverse complement strand
CCTGGTAACCGGACAGGCCTTCATGCACATGGCGGTTAACGTACACATGCCGCTGGTTCCGCAGACCGGACAGACACTGCCCCTGGTGAGCCACGGCACAAACGCCTTCCTGGTATTCAGCATAGTATTTGGCATACTGCTCACTATATCAAAGGACGCGCGTGAGAATATGGCCCGCAGAGAGGCCGAGGCAGCGCCGCTGATTGAGCATCATCACACCGAATGGACACAAGACACAACGGAATAATGGATTACAAACCTATCAGAGCCATAATCAGCGGAGGCGGCACGGGAGGTCACATCTTCCCGGCCATATCAATCGCGAACAAACTTAAGGAGCTGAATCCGGATACGGAGATACTCTTCGTAGGGGCCGAAGGCAAGATGGAAATGGAAAAGGTTCCGGCCGAAGGATATAAGATCATCGGCCTGCCGATGGTGGGCATGCAGCGCCAGATTTCCATGCGCAACCTTATGAACAACCTCACGGTTCCCTTCCGCGTGTTTGACAGCGTGCGCAGGGCAAAGGGCATCATCAAGGATTTCAAGCCGGACGTGGTTGTGGGTGTGGGCGGTTTTGCCAGCGCACCCCTTCTGTGGGCTGCCACGGGCATGAAAATTCCCGCCGTAATCCAGGAGCAGAACGGCTTTGCCGGCCTTACCAACAAGATGTTGGGCGGCAGAGTGCAAAGCATCTGCGTGGCCTACGAAGGAATGGACAAGTTCTTCCCTGCCGATAAGATTGTGATGTCAGGCAATCCCATCCGTGCCGCCGTGTCAAAGCCCGCAACACCTGCAATGAAGGCCGAGGCCATGGAGTTCTACAAGCTGAACCCCGCCAAAAAGCACCTTTTTGTGCTTGGCGGCAGCCTTGGGAGCGGCACGCTTAACAACGCCATGAAGCACTGGATCCAGGACGGCTGTCCCGGCGGAGAAAACATAGAGATAATCTGGCAGTGCGGAAAATACTACAAGAAAGACGTTGACGCCTTCATGGCAGTTCATCCGGACGTGAAAGGTATCCAACACTATGATTTCATAGCCCGCATGGATCTTGCATACGCAGCGGCCGATGTTGTGATCTCCCGCAGCGGCGCCAGTTCAGTGAGCGAACTTTGCGCCATGGGCAAGGCAACCATCTTCGTTCCCTCCCCCAATGTGGCCGAAGACCACCAGACCCACAACGCCATGGCCCTTGTGCGCAAGGATGCGGCAATGCTGGTGAAAGACAGTGACGCCATAGACGAACTCCTTCCCACCGCCATCGGCCTTTTAAACAGCCCGGAGCGCATTGCCAAGTTGGAGAAAAATGCCGAGGGCATGGCCCTGAGGAATGCTGCGCAGGTTATCTGTGATGAAATTTACAAACTGGTATGAAGAACGTTTATTTCATAGGAATCGGCGGAATTGGAATGTCCGCACTGGCACGTTACTACAAGTTCAAGGGCTTCGAGGTGGCGGGATACGACCGTACGCCTTCCGATCTCACGCATGAGCTAGAGGCCGAAGGAATTTTAGTGCACTACGAGGACAGGCCGGACCTTATTCCGGCCGATAAGGACCAGACGCTGGTGGTTTACACCCCCGCCATTCCGGCCGATCTGGGAGAACTGGTGAAAGCCCGCGAGGAGGGTTACGTGCTTCTGAAACGCTCCCGCACCCTGGGCGAAATCGCCCGCGGACAGCGCTGCCTGGCCGTTGCCGGCACCCACGGCAAAACCACCACCTCCACCATGATAGCGCACATTCTCACCCACAGCGGCGAGGGCTGCAGCGCCTTCCTGGGCGGAATTTCCCGCAACTACGGCACCAACCTGCTCATGTCAAAGAACGAGACAGTGGTTGCCGAGGCCGACGAATTCGACCGTTCCTTCCTTCAGCTTTTCCCGGAGATTGCAGTAATCACGGCTGTGGATCCCGACCATCTTGATATCTACGGTGATTACGCCCACGTGGTGGAAGCCTTCAAGGCCTTTGCCGGCCAGGTGAGCGGCACCCTCATTGCCAAGAAAGGTATTCCCGTGGGCCCTGCCGATACCAAAGCCAAAGTTCTAACCTATCATTATAAAGACACAGGGGCCGATTTCTACCCCATCGACGCACATCCGGACGAGTGCGGGTATTTCCACTATGACTTGCACACGCCCACCGGCGTCATTCCCGGCTTCCGCGTGGGCGCACCCGGCTGGGTGAATGCCGAAAACAGCGTTGCAGCGGCCGCCGTGGCGCTTGTTTACGGAATTTCGCCGGAGGCCGTCAAGGCCGCCATCGCCACCTTCGAAGGCGTCAAGCGCCGCCTGGAGGTGCACGTGAACAGCCCCAAACTTTCTTACATCGACGACTACGCCCATCATCCCGCCGAGCTTGCATCGGCCATATCCTCCATGCGCGACATCTTCCCCGGACGTAAGCTTACGGCCATTTTCCAGCCGCACCTTTATACCCGCACGCGGGACTTTGCGCCGGAATTCGCACAGGCCCTTTCAAAGGTGGACAAACTCATACTCCTTGACATCTACCCCGCCCGTGAGGAACCCATTCCCGGCGTAACTTCGGAGATGATTTTCAAAGACGTTACCGCCCCCGAGAAGGTTCTGATGAAGAAAGAGGAACTCATGGATTACCTTGCCGACGAGCCGCTGGATGTGCTTGTAACCTTTGGCGCAGGCAACATTGACAGATTTATTGAACCTATAACCATACTTTTGAATAATCGCCTGTAAGTCCCTCCCCCGAGGGGAGGGATTTAGGGTGGGGGTAACGTATAACATTTAATGTTTCATGAAATGAAGCCTATAGCTCGCAAAGGCCTTGGCCTGCTCTTGGTAGCTGTCTGCTGCACGGTCTGGATACTTTCTACAAGTATGTCCAGAAAGCATCGCCGTGCCACCACCTGCCAGGGGAAGGGCACGCTGGAGGTAATTGTAACCGACAGCCTGGAAAGGAACTTCGTAACGCGGGCCGATATAGAAAAGTGGCTTGACAACGAATACAGGGCCTATGCCGGCCTGCCGCTGGACAGCGTTGACCTGTACCGCATAGAGAACATAATCTGCGGGCACAGCGCCGTACGCGAATGCGAGGCCTGGCTCACGGACGACGGCATACTGCACGTTTCCCTTAGTCAGCGCCAGCCGGTAGTGCGCTTCCAGGACGGCCAGAACGGCTATTATTCCGACTCCGAGGGCTTCATCTTCCCCCTGCAGGCCCGCGGAAGCGTACAGGTTCCGGTAGTGGACGGGAATCTGCCCATTAAGGTAGCCAGGGGCTACAAGGGGCCTCTTGCCGATGCTGCCGAAAACGCATGGTTGATGCAGATTCTGGGGCTTGTGAACTACATACACGGCACAAAGTGGGAGCAGAACATAAGCCAGATTAACGTAAACAAGGACGGGGACCTTGTGCTGATTCCCCGCGAGGGCAAGGAGCGTTTCATTTTCGGAGCGCCCACCCGGGTTCCGGAAAAGTTTGCCCTGATGGATGCCTACTACGACAGCGTTGTCCCCTACAAGGATCCGGGATACTACGGCATTGTGGATATACGCCATCGTAAACAACTGGTTTGCAGAAAATAAAACTACATATATATGGAAGAAAAATACATAGCCTCAATTGATCTGGGGAGCTCCAAGTTCGGACTGTGCGTTGCCCGCGTGAACGGAGATGACATCCAGATTGTGTACTACAAGGAGACCCCGTCCGAGGGTATCCGCACCAGCCTCATAGCCAATCCCATGAAGGCTGCCGCCAAACTCAAGGAGGCCATCCGCGATGCCGAGAAAGAGCTTATGATCCAGATTCTGCAGGTGGTTGTGGGCATGCCCCGCAGCGAGGTTGCGCAGGTAACTGCATCGGCAAGGATTGAAAGGACAAATGCCGACGATTATATTTCGTCGGAAGAGGTGGAAAACCTCAAGTCCATGGCCCTGGAGACCTATCCGCTGTCAAAGCCTGAGCGTCAGATCATGTACGGCGAAGTGGCCCAGTCCTTCTCTATTGACGATGAAATCCAGCTGGTGGAAAGCGTGGTTGTGGGCACCCTGAGCTCTTCGCTGGAGGGCAATTTCAAGGTGTTCGTGGGCAACCGCAGCGCCACTCCTGCTCTTGACAAGATCTTCAACCAGCTTGACATTGCAAT
>JAGCWB010000149.1 GCA_017962065.1 Bacteroidales bacterium | reverse complement strand
GGACGAAATCACGTCGCGGTGGGCTGCATAAACGAGGTTTGCCGTCACTGAGCCGGGGGAGAGGAAGTAGGTGTTGTCCATGTCCACCAGGGAAAGATCGGCCCACTTGCCTTCTGTTATGGCGCCGGTTTCAAGGCCCATGGCCCTGGCGCCGTTGATGGTTGCGCAGTCCATAAGTTCCTGCAGGGGCATTTCCGTGGGGCTTTCCCTCCATGCCTTCTGCAGAAGGGCGGTGTTTTTCATGTGCTCCAGCATGTCCATGTTGTTGGATGATGCTGCGCCGTCCGTTCCTAAGCACACGTTGGCGCCTGCATCCCGCAGTTCGTTGTACTTGAAGCGGTAGCCGGATGCCAGCTTAAGGTTGGAGTTTATGTTGTGAACGCAGTTTACCCGCTTGTCGCCAAGGATACGGACATCGTCTTCTGTAAGGTACAGGCAGTGGGCGGCTATTACGTGCGGCCCCCAGATGCCAAGCTGGTTAAAGTATTCTGTGGGGGACAGGCCGCCGTGGGCCTTGCGGCAGTCCTGGTATTCGGCTCTGGTCTCGGCCAGATGCAGGTGCACCTTGAGACCGTGGTCCAGGGCGAACTGGTTGGCCCATATTATGTTCTCCTGGGAAACCGTGTAAAGCGAATGGATGGAGATGCAGAACATTGAATCGTTCCCCCATTCCTTTGTGCGCTCATAAAGCTTTATGCATGCTTCCCGCTGCCTGCGGGCCAGTTCCTGGTTGTGGGAATCCAGGAAAATGAAGGACACCACGGGGCGCATGCCCATGTCCAGGGCCGCCTGGCGTGCGTGGGGACAGAACCAGTACTGGTCGTTGAACGTGGTGGTGCCGCTTTTTATCATTTCCAGGCATGCCGCCTTGGTACCCCAGTAGATGAAATCCCGGTCCAGCTTTGCCTCTATTTGCCAGATGTTGTTTAACCAGTCGTAAAGCGCCAGGTCCTCGTGTATGCCGCGAAGTAGTATCATGGCGGCGTGGGTGTGCATGTTGATGAAGCCGGGGATTACGGCCTTGCGGCTGCAGTCCACTTCCTCTGTACCGGCGGGCGCCTCTATGGAGGGGCCGATACGGCTTATACGGCCGGCATCATCTATGAGGATACAGGTGCGGGCATTGCCGTGGAGGACATTTTTAAGAAGGATCATAGCGCTTGGAACGGGTTCGAAAAAACCGGCAGGGCGTGCCGGTTTAACTTAGAACTCTTCTTCTGAAGATTCCTGCTCTTCCCTTGAAGGGTACTGGCGGATGGGTTGGTCGTGCAGAAGATTGTGCATGATGTAGTGAACTGCCTCCTGCAGGCCTTCCTGGAACTTCTCGAAATCCTCTTTGTATAGGAAAATCTTGTGTTTGTCGTAAGTAAAAGAACCATCCCTTTCCTGACGGCGCTTGCTTTCCGTGATTGTCAGGTAAAAGTCGTTGTTGCCTTTGGTGCTTTTTACGTCGAAGAAGTAGGTTCTTTTTCCGGCGCGGACCGGTTTGGAGTATACGTCTTCCGAATTTCTCTCCTGAGCATGGGTGCGCTCGTAATCTTCACTGTACATAATTCCTTTGTTCGTTTTTTCGTTTTCTGCTTACAAATGTAGCGAAATAATTTAAAAAAACGCTAACTTTGCAGGAAATTATTTGACATTATGCTCAATCGCCGCATCCTAAGAATCAAGGCTTTCAAGGTCCTTTACTCCTGTGTGGAGAATCCGGACCTTACGTTGAAAGAGGCGCTGGATGGCCTTGCCGTTTCCTGCGAAGCCACAAGGGACCTTTACCTTTATATGCTTGGCCTGGTCCCGGCCCTCACCGCAGAGGCCGCCCGCCGCACGGAAGCCGCCAGAGGGAAATTCAATCCCACTCCGGAGGAACTCAATCCAAACATGAAATTCGTGGAGAACGGCATATCGGCCCTTCTGGAGAATGATCCGGATTTTCAGAAACTTACGGAGAAGAAGAAGTTGTCCTGGGCTCAGAACGATGCTTTCCTGAACAAACTGTACGAAACTCTAAAGACCAGGCCCTATTTCCAGGCCTATATGGACGACCCGGAGCAGTCACTGGCAAAAGACGCCGCCCTCTGGAAAGCCGTTTTTGAACAGGAACTGGAAGACGATCAGGACCTTGCCTCCATCCTGGAAGACATTTCCATCCACTGGGCCGACGACCTTGGCTACATTCTTGGCTGCTGCATCAGAAGCCTGGAGGATATGGGCAAATCGGCCCGCTGGAACTATCCTCCGCTTTATCAGGCCGATGCCGGGGACTTCGCCCGCACCCTCTTAAGTGCCACCTACGGCCGTCTCAAGGAGTACAGCGACCTCATCGCCTCTTCGGTATCAAAGTGGGACCAGGACCGCCTGTACACCACGGACATCATCCTTATCGCAATGGGCCTGGCGGAGGCGGAGACCTTCCCTGAAATCCCCCTCAGGGTAACCATAAACGAATACGTGGAAATTTCAAAATATTATTCAACCCCCAAGAGCCGCAGCTTTGTGAACGGTCTTCTGGACCGTCTTGTAAAGGAACGCATGGCCAAGGGATTAATTGACAAAACAGTATGACGCTTCTTAACTTCCTCCTCCTGATGGGTGCTCCCGCAGCTCCCGCAGGACAGGCCGCCGGCGAGCAGCCCAGCGCCTGGCCCACCATCATCATGTTCGCCGCCATCATCCTTGTGATGTGGCTGTTCATGATCCGTCCGCAGAAAAAACAGCAGAAAGAGATGCAGGAATTCCGCAATGCCCTCAAGAAAGGCGACAAAGTCGTTACCGTTGGCGGCATCTACGGAGAAATTGTAGATGTGAGCGAAAAAACCGTCCTCATCAAAGTTGACGGCGACGTAAAGCTTCGCGTGGACAAGCAGGGCCTGGTAAGGGACTACTCAGACGCAGAGCAAAAGTAAGCCGATGTCCCTGAAAGAAAACATCAGGGACCGCTTTTCAGGCTGGGGCAGGGAATGGATAATATTTATCCTTTCCGTGGTCCTGGCCGTATTCGTGTGGCTTCTTACAAACCTTTCCAAGGATTATTCTGGCACCATCAGCGTGCCGGTAACCGCCCAGTGCAACATTGACGGGCACGGGATGGAGTCGTCAAATGCCGTGATCGTGAGCGCCCGTTGCCGCACCGACGGCTTCCGTCTTGTAAGGGAACGCAGCCGCAAAGAGCGCAAGGTGGTAAAGGTGGCCTTCGACAGGGCCGACATGCGTAACACCGCTCCGGATACTTATTGCATAGTTGGCGCCACCATGAACTCGTACGTGAACCAGTTTTTTGGCGAAGGCGCCAATGTGGAAGCCTTTATCACGGACACCTTAAAGTTTGTCTTCCCGGTGGAAAACCATAAGAAAGTGCCAGTAGAGGTGCATAAGAGCGTACAATTCAGGTCGCAGTTCATGCCTTCCGGGCCGTTCGCGGTATCTCCCGATTCCATTACGGTTTATGGTGACGACACCCGTCTGGAAGCCATAGAAAAAGTTGTGGCGAACCGCCTTACCCTTACGGATGTGCACGAATCGCAGCATGGCGTGCTAAGGCTCAACGAGATAAAGGGCGTCCGTTACTCGGCCGATGAAGTCAGCTTCGAGCTCCCCGTATCCCGTTACGTGGAACTAAGGGCCAATATCCCCGTGGAGGTTTGGAACGCTCCTGCAGGGCGTCATCTTCAAGTGTATCCGTCCACTGCCCAGGTGGTTTTGCGCTGCGTTTTCCCCATTGCCAAGGATCCTTTCGCCAGCTTCAAACTTTACGTGGACTGGAAGGATTTTGCATCCTCCATTACCGGCCGCTGTGCCGCGCGCACGCTTAGTCTTCCTTCCGGAGTACTGGATTACCGCGTGGAACCCGAAGTGTTCGACTGCGTGGAGGTTCGCTGATGAAAACCGTAATCCTTACAGGTCCCATAGGCAGCGGCAAATCGGCCGTAAGCGCCCTGCTTGCAAAGCGGGGCATTCCTGTTTATGACTCTGACGCCCGCACAAAGCGGCTTTATGACATTTGCCCCGGCCTTGTGACGGAACTTGAAAGCGCGTTGGGAATTCCGCTGCGCACAACCGAAGGAAAACTGGACCGCACCCGTCTGGCGTCGGTAATATTTGCCGATGATACCGCCAGGGAAACACTTGAAAGCATAGTCTATCCGGCCGTACTTAAGGATTTTGTCGCTTGGAGAGATGCACAGGAGGCTCCTTTTGTAGTACTTGAATCGGCCGTAATACTGTCCAAACCGGTATTTGACGGAATTGCCGATGCCGTTGTCCTGGTGACAGCTCCCAAAGAACTGCGCATAAGCCGCGTAATGGCCCGTGACGGTGCGCCGGAGGCCGATATCCTCCGCCGTATGGATGCACAGGAAGTTCAGGAAGACAAAGCAGATGTGGTAATTGTCAACTCCGGTACCGCCAATAAACTTAAAGCTGCCGTGGACCGCAGTTTTTTCGGCAAAAATTCGTATATTTGTAAACTATTGAAACAAGCAGAATAAAATGAAAACCGATCTTGCAAAAACCCTTTCCATCCGTGGCCAGCACGGACTTTTCAACTATATCGCCCAGTCCCGTACCGGTGCTATCGTAGAGTCTTTTGAGGACAAGAAGCGCACCAACGTAAGCGCCAATGCCGGTATCACCACCCTTGAGGATATCTCCATCTACACCGACGAAGGCGAGATGAAGCTCCGCGAAGTGTTCGAAAAGATGCACCAGGCTCTCGGAGGCGCTTCTGCCCCCGGTCCCAAAGCATCGGCCGAAGAACTCAAGGCCCTTTTTGCCAAGGCCGTTCCAAACTACGACGGAGAGCGTTTTTACGTGTCCCACATGAAAAAGGTTGTTGAGTGGTACAATGCTCTTAAGGACCACGCTTCGCTGGAATTCATGACCGACGAGGACAGGGAAGCCGCACAAAAAGAAGCTTAAATGCCCAGCCTGCAGGTAATCACCCTCGGGTGCTCCAAGAACACCGTCGATACGGAGCATCTCCTTTTCCAGGTACAGGACAGCTATGAGATTGTGCCGGAAGGGGAGGAACGTCCTGTGGACGTGCTTCTTATAAACACCTGCGGCTTCATAGGCGACGCCAAAGAGCAGTCCATAGGTGTAATCCTGGCCGCCGCCCAGCGGAAAAAAGCCGGCGAGGTGGGCAGACTGCTTGTCTGCGGCTGCCTTTCCCAAAGATATGCCGATGATCTTCCGGGCCTCATTCCGGAGGTTGACGGCTGGTTCGGCGCCAGAGACTTCGCCCCTGTTGTGGAGGCCCTGGGATGTAAATATCGGCCTTTGCTGGAACATAAACGTGTCCTTACATCCGGCAGACGGCCTTATGCCTTTTTCAAGATATCGGAAGGCTGCAACCGCAGGTGCTCATATTGCGCCATACCATTCATCCGCGGCGCCCACCGTTCGGTGCCCATGGAGGTGCTGGTAAAAGAGGCTCAGGAATTGGCTGCCCAAGGCATAAGGGAGCTTGTTATAATTGCCCAGGATACAACTTATTATGGGCTGGACCTTTATGGAAAACGCTGCCTGGCTCAGCTCCTGAGGCGTTTGTCGGAGGTGGAAGGCATAGAGTGGCTTCGCATCCATTACTCCTATCCGGCCGATTTCCCGGAAGACGTGCTGGAAGAAATGGCCTCCAATCCCAAGGTGTGCCGATACATGGATATCCCTCTGCAGCACGTAAGCGACGTTGTGCTAGACAAGATGCACCGCCACGTGGACGGGGCATGGACCAGGGAACTTATCCGCCGGATGAGGGAGAAAGTTCCGGGCGTTGCGCTGCGCACAACCCTTATCGTAGGCCATCCCGGAGAGGGTAAAGCCCAGTTTCAGGAACTGATGGACTTTGTGCGCGAATCCCGCTTCCAGCGCATGGGCGCCTTCTGCTATTCGGAAGAGGAAGGAACCTATGGCGCAGAGCACTTCAAGGACAGCATTCCGGAGCGTACAAAACAAAAACGTCTGGATGCCCTTATGGAGCTTCAGCGTGGCATATCACTTGCATATAACCAGTCCCGGATTGGCACCGAAGAGAAAGTACTGGTAGATGATTTCGTGGACGGCACGTTTGTATGCCGCAGCGAATTCGAAAGCCCGGAAGTAGACGGTGAAATCCTGGTGAAATATACTTCATCGGCCTTCGACGGCGCACAGCCGGAATCCTTGATAGGGAAGTTCCTTAACGTGCGCATTACGGCGGCCGACGAATATGACCTAACAGCAGAAGTTATATGAAACACAGCTGGATTTTAGCTGCGGCGCTTGTTGCCGCGTGGGCCTGCTCGCCGCAAATCTATCCCCTTTACATGGAAGTGCGCCAGCCTTCCGCTTCGGGTATAGACCTTTCCGGAAAGGAAATCGCCATTGTCTATGCCAACGGAACATCTCCGGCCGATTCAATCTTTGACAGAAGCGCTGCATCAGCCCTTGCCCGTTCGCTGGAAGAAGATTACTTTGGTTCTCAGGAAAGGATAGGGATTTTCCGCACCCCTTCGGATAGCGTAACGCTGGATCTGATGCATTCCCTGGTAATGGATACGGGCGGCGATGTAATCTTCCTTCTTTCCACCAAGCTGGGAGAACCGGAACTTTTTGAAAACCAGCCTGTTAAGAATGCAACCTCGGCCGATTCTGCATACCTGTGCCGTGCAAACGTTCCCATCAAAACCAGCCTTGACGTTTACGATGCGATGGGCTCCGACGAGGTGCATCACTTCAGCGGATCGGCCAAGATGATGCCTGCGGTGTTCAACAGCGGCATTTCCTCGGAAGACGGACTCAAGCAGCTTGTGCTGCGTTCTACGGGCGCCGAAGCCGAGGCCGTTGGACGGCGTATCTCCAACCGCTTCCTTTCCAAGTGGACTACGGAAAGCTTCAGCTTTTATTATTACGATGGTTCAAAGTTCGAGCAGTGGGCGCAGGGAATCGAAAAAGTATCGGAAGGAAAGTTCTCTGCGGCCGTTGACCTGTGGGCCCCTTTGGCAAAGGAGGGAAGTATCCAGAGCCGCGCCTGTGCTTGCTACAACATTGCCCAGGCTTTTTACCTTATGGGCGACTATAGGCTAAGTACCATGTGGCTTGACGAGGCCGAAAAGCTCGAAAACATTTCGCTTGCCCCCGGCCTTCGCAAAAGGTTGGAGGCGCATTTGCAAAAGTGATCGGAAATCAGTATATTTGCAAGATAGAAATCTAAATCAAACACAATACTTTTTATGGCACACATCAATCTCAGAAAGTACGGTATCACGGGTGTTAAGGAAGTCCTTTACAACCCCACGTACGAGGTTCTCTACAACGAAGAAACAAGGCCGGATCTGGAAGGCTTTGACAAAGGTCAGGTAACGGAACTTGGCGCCATCAACGTGATGACAGGTATCTACACCGGCCGTTCCCCCAAAGACAAGTACATTGTCTATGACAACACCACCACGGAAGGCAAGCCCGGCGAAATCTGGTGGACCACGG
>JAGCWB010000148.1 GCA_017962065.1 Bacteroidales bacterium | reverse complement strand
TGAGCCAGGATCAAACTCTTCATTGTATATTCTATAATTCTAAGCTTGTCCTTGACCTTCTTCGCGGCCCTTTTTCCTGATAACTGCGTCAGGTTCCATTTCCGGTCCTCACGGCCCAAAGGCCGCTCCGGTCCTCAACGTTCACCTTCCTTGTTCTCAGAAAAAATGACTCGCAAATTTCGTTTCTAAAAGAAACTGACGCTCGTTTAAATTAGAAAAGTGTTACACTTTTCCGGTACTTGCTTTGTACTTTTAGTCTTTCAATATTGTCAATGAGCTTTATTTTGTACCCCTTAAGGGGGCAAAAAATCCCGTTGTGTTTCAAACGGGACTGCAAAGGTAGTAATTATTTTTAACCTGACAAATTTTTTCTACAAAATTTATCAAAAATTCACCACGGGTCTTAGAACGAAGCGGAATTCGCGCTCTGCTGCACGGATACGATACTTCTCCAGAGGTAGCTGACCCCAGGAATTAATACCGCCCACACCCATCTGCACGGCATCCACATGTACATATGTGTTACCGGAAGGTTTTAGCTCCTGCGGATGACGCGGCACGCCAAACTGACCGTTGATGTTATGCTTAGAGGCATCCTTTTCGGCCAAAGCAACGTCCAGCTGGGCAATGGAATAAGGCAGGGCCGATGCACTGAAATCCAGCGCTGAGGCCATTTCAAAGCCGTTTCCGCCCTCGTCCAGCACGCGGAAGAAGCGAAGGCCGGTATGGGTGCCGGATTCCTGCGTACGCACGTAACCATAATGGTACTGATCGGCCACAAGCTGCTTATAGCGGCCCAGAAGGGCGGCACTGCAACGGTCGGCATAATTCTCCCAGGGGCCCAGGCCGAAGAAATCTATTCTGTCGTAGGAAGCGGGCATTGCGAAGGCCATGCCGAAACGGAAGAGGTCCGGTGCCTCGGAAAGGCCGCCGGCATCGGCCATGGACTCCACGATGCTAAGGCTGCCATCGGCCGCAACATTGTAAAATACTGAAACTGAAGCCTTTCCGCCGATAGGTTTGAACACCACCTCTACCAGACAGGAATTCTCCTGCGTGGTGAAGTTGAAGCTTTCCACTTCGAAGGAAGGGTTGCGCCAAAGGGCCTGACTCACATGTGCCCATGCACCAAGGTCGTTCTCTGTGGCAGCGCGGTTGAAGCAAGGCATAAGAGGCTCTGTCAGAAGCTCTTTACGCTCCAGGGTGTAGGAATCAAGGGCGCCTGTGCGCTTGTTGAAGCTGGCGGTCCAAAGGGCTTCCCTCTCCCCTGCCGATGTTCCGGGAACAAGCACGGTTCCGCTGAGGACCAGCGAGCTGGAGCTGTCGAACACACCCACGCGGCCACCTTCGAATTCCATTAGGACAGGACGGGAATCGCGCAGAAGTATCTGATCATAAGCGATTTGCGAGCCGGCAGGCTGCAGTGGCCAGGCCGATTTAAGCACATAACTAACATTGAGCGTAAGCGTGCCGGGAATGGCATCAAGAGAACCGATGCCAAGGTCCAAAATAGTCGTTCCCTGCGGCTTCACAGCCAGCTTGTCCACTGAACCGGAGCGTACGGCAACGCCGTCGGCTTCAACGGTCCAGAGCAGCATTACGTCGCTCAAATCCTTGAAGAAGAATTCGTTATATACCTGAAGTTCTTCCGGGGTGCCGGTGGTTAGGATGTTCTGGTACTGGTAGCGGATTTCGTAGGCATGGGGATGCCAGTTTCTATCGGCCCCGATAATGCCGTTGCAGTTGAAGGATCCGTCGGAAGGATCGGCCTTATCGAAGTCGCCACCGAAGGCGAAGAACTTGCCGTTCCACAGGGCCTGGTCCTGGAAGTCCCAGATAAAGCCACCCTGGTATGCGGGATATTTGCGCACAAGGTCCCAGTATTCCTTGAAATTGCCGACGGAATTACCCATGGCATGGGCGTATTCGCACTGGATCAACGGGCGCTCAGGGTTGTTGGACACATATTTTTCGCACCAGTCCGGGCTGGCGTACATGGGGCAGACGATGTCCGAAGGGTCCCACTGCTTGAAAAGACCGTTTTCGTACTGGACGGGGCGGGAGGTGTCCATTGATTTGATAAGGTCCCGGCAATCCATGAAATTAGGGCCCGGACCGGCCTCGTTGCCAAGGCTCCAGACAATCACGGAAGGATGGTTGAAGTCCCTCTGTACCATTCTCTTGTCGCGAATAAGATGCGCGGCGCGGTACTGGGGATCCTGCGCCAGGGTGACGCCGTTCTTGTACCCCATTCCATGGGATTCGATATTACCCTCGTCAACCACATAAAGGCCGAATTTGTCGCAAAGCGACAGCCACATGGGGTCGTCCGGATAATGGCAGGTACGTACGGCATTGATATTCAGTTCCTTCATTATGCGGATGTCACGGATCATGTCTTCCTCGGACACCACATAACCCTTGGTCTGATGAAGTTCGTGCCTGTTTACGCCCTTAATGAGCACCGGCTGGCCGTTCACAAGAAGCTGAGCGTCACGTATTTCCACCGTACGGAAACCAACGTCGAAACCTGCACTTTCGCTTACATCGGCCCCGTTCAAAGCGCTCACTTTAAGTCTGTAAAGGTACGGAATTTCGGCGCTCCAAAGCTGCGGATTGTCGATTATCACCTGAGCCACCGCCTTCCCCTTCTTGGGCTGAGCCTGGAAGGCCGATACTTCCTTGCCTTCGGCATCGGCCAGCTGGAATTTGACGGCCGATATTCCGGAGGTTACTTCGGCCTGGACTTTCAGGTTGCCTTCGGCATCGGCCAGAATATGTACGTCCTCAAGGCGATGCTTTTCCCTGGTGTAGATGAAGATGCCGCGGGCGATGCCGCTCAGGCGCCAGAAATCCTGATCTTCCAGGTACGAGCCGTCGCACCAGCGGAAGACCTCCATGGCTATGACATTCATGCCCGGATGGACGAATTTTGTGATGTCAAAACGGGCTTCCAGCTTGCTGTCTTCGCTGTAGCCTGCCATTTTGCCGTTTATCCATACCCTGACGTTGGAGGTGGCGCTGCCTATGCACAGGTACACAGGCTTGCCGTCCCAGGACGCCGGGATGTCGAAGACCCGGCGGTACTGGCCCACATGGTTGCCCTTTGATGTGACGGTGGGCGGCGTGTTGGGGGCCCAGTTTCTCCATGCGTAGCCGTTGTTCACGTACACCGGAGAGCCGTAGCCGTTAAGCTCCCACAGACCCGGGACGGGCATTTCGCCCCAGTTGGAGTCGTTGTATGCTACCACCTCGAAGCCTTGCAGGCGTTTTTCCGGAGTATCGCTCCAGTGGAAGCGCCATCGGCCATTAAGGGAAATGGTTTCTTGCTGGTCTGTGACGAAGGTGGCCCTCATGGGAAGGCGGTTTTCTTCAAAGACATTGGGATCCTGCCAGGGCTCCAGTTTGCGGGCTTGCAGGGAGGTAATGGTTATCAGTGCCAGTGCGGCTGAGAGTAATTTTTTCATAATGTACAAACTTACGCAAAAATTCCCGATTTTTTATGTAAGTTTGCGCTTTGTATGGAGAGAAAAGTATCACTTTGGCAGATTTTCAAGGTTTTCGCTAAAATCGGCGCCTTTACAATTGGCGGCGGTTATGCGATGATACCGCTGATTCAGGCCGAAATGTCACGCCGTGGCTGGATTTCAGACGACGACCTGCCGGACATAGTTGCCCTGTCGCAAAGCGCGCCGGGCGTTATGGCGGTGAACATCTCCATCTTTGCCGGGCATAAGTTACGCGGAGTAAAAGGCAGCATTGCGGCCACCCTTGGCAGCATAACGCCGTCGTTTTTGATTATCCTGGCCATAGCCATGTTTTTCACCGCCTTCAAGGACAATCCTTGGGTGGTCCGTGCGTTCAAGGGGATTCGGCCTGTAGTTATTTCGCTAATAGCCGTGCCGATGGTTAATATGGCCCGCAAATCCTGCAAAAGCTGGTGGGCCTGGCTGCTGGCCGTAGTGTCGCTGGTTCTGGTGGCGTTCCTCAACGTTTCACCTATATATATTATTATCTGCGTGCTAGTGCTTGGCTTCAGCGTAACTTATTATAAGGAGGGCCGATGGAAACGCTAGAACTGCTGGCCCAGCTGGCCTGGACGTTTTTTATAATCGGCGCCTTCACCATTGGGGGCGGATATGCCATGCTGTCCCTTATCCAAAACCAGGTTGTGGTGGAACATCCTTGGATTTCCGAGAGCACCTTTACGGACATTGTGGCCGTTTCCCAGATGACTCCGGGGCCCATAGGCATTAACAGCGCCACCTATGTGGGCTACGATGTGCTGTACGCCGCCACCGGAAGCCAGTGGCTTGGAGTGTGCGGATCCCTTACCGCCACCCTTGCCCTAATGCTTCCGTCGTTTGTGATAATGCTGCTAATTGTGCGCTTCTACGTGAAGTTCCGCTCCAGCACGCTGTACGCCGGAACCCTGGCATGGCTAAAGCCCGCTGTAGTGGGCCTGATTGGCGCCGCAGCAGTTATTCTCATTTTCAAAACCACCTGGATATCAGGCGTTCCCACCGTTTCAATAGTCACCGAAAACTTCCCCGACTGGAAAAGCTGGATGCTTCTGGCCGGTGCCTTCATAGCCGGCTACTGGGGCAAAGTAAACCCCATCTACGTAATCCTAGCCGGAGCCGTGCTGGGGCTGGTGCTGTATTAGTGGTTTTGGGCTGGCAGCTAAAATGCTAATTATCAGCGTATTATAACATAGTCGTCGTTCGGAATTTGAACGACGACTATACAGCAACTCTCTGATATTCAGCTACTTAGCCGCCAGGTATTCTTCCAGTTCTTCGGGGGTGCGGGCGGGCTGGCGGTCAAGGCCGATGAGGCCGGTGTGGTCCAGGCAGTAGTTTACGCCCATGGCATCCAGTATTTCTTCCGTGTGATCCAGGGACTGCAGGAAGCGGTCGTAGTTCTTCTTGTCCGGAGCGCACCACTGGATTTCGGAAAGGGCGCACATACGGGGAAGAAGCATGTAGTCCAGATGCTCTTTTGTAGCAATGTACTCTGTCCACATATTGGCCTGGACACCCAGAATATGGTCCTCGGCTCCGGCGGGGATGCCCTCAAGGGGCTCGTAGCCGTACACTTTGTCAAGGGGCAGGAAGCCACCAATGCCAAAGGGCTCTTTGTCGCGCTCACGGCTCTGATAGTAGTCAAAGTACAGGTAAGTGGTGGGGGTCATAATGGCGTCGAAGCCCTTGGCAGCCGCCTTGATGCCGCCGGAAACACCACGCCATGACATTACGGTAGCGCCGGGGGTCAAGTCGCCTTCCAGAATCTCGTCCCAGCCGATAATCTTCCGGCCATGATCGGCAAGGAATTTCTGCACGCGGGCGGTAACGTAGTTCTGCAGATAGTGCTTGGCCTCCGGGCCGGGCTTTATACCCAGCTGCTTCATGCGGGCGGCGCACTTTGGGCAAACGTCCCAGGGGTCTGGCCGATCAGGCTCGGCATCGCCGTCGAAGCATTCATCGCCGCCGATATGGATGTACTCCGAAGGGAAGATGTCCATCATCTCCGTGAGCACGTCCTCCAGGAAAGTGAAAATCTGGTCGTTGCCGGCGCAGAGGATGTCCTTGGCCACGCCCCAGCGGGTCCATACCTCATATGGGCCACCGGTGCAGCCAAGTTCGGGATATGCAGCAAGGGCTGCCACCATGTGGCCGGGCAGGTCAATTTCCGGGATAACGGTAATGCCCCTTTCGGCCGCATATTCCACAATCTCGCGCATCTGATCCTGCGTATAATAGCCTCCATAGCGGATTCCGTCGTTGGAGTCCCAATCCTTGCCGATACAGGTTCCGTTGCGCCAGGCGCCAATCTCTGTGAGGCGGGGGTATTTCTTCACCTCCATGCGCCAGCCCTGGTCTTCGGTCAGATGCCAGTGGAAGCGGTTAAGCTTGTAAGCTGTCATCACATCCAGATAGCGCTTGGTTTCCTCTATGGTCCAGAAGTGCCGGCAAGGATCCAGGTGCATGCCGCGATAAGCGAAGCGGGGCTTGTCCTTGATGCTTCCGCAGGGCAGCACCCAATCGGCCTTTACCTTTTTATCTCCGTAAATGGCCGCCGGAAGCATTTGCTTCATGGTTTCGCAGGCATAGACAAAGCCGTTTAAGGCCGATGCCTGAACCAGTACGCCGTCCGGCCTAATGTCGATGGTGTACTCCTCCGGAGCCAGGGCGGGATTCTGCACGAAGAGCATTCCGCCATCGGCCAGTTTGCACTGCTCGCCGCTTGCCGTTTCCAAGGCATCTACAAAGCGGAGTGCGGCGCAGAAGGAGGCCTCGTCCATGTTTTCGTCAAAATTCACCGCCATGCCCTTGACGTTGAACACGCCATCGGTAAGCGTTACCTGATCCGGCATGGGAATTACGTGGAAATCCTGCGGCTTGGGCTTGCTGCAGGCAAAAATGGCCAAAAGCACAAAAAGTAAATAGAAGCGTCTCATTTAGCGTGGGTATAAGTTATTGATTATTAGTTTATTAACGATTTACCCCCAGGCTATTTCGCCTATGGGTAAATACCTAAGTAATTGATTATTCACTAGTTATGCCCACACTACGCTGCCGCAGCATAGCCCAGGCGGAAGCGGCGTAAGCCAGAATCACCACAGTGTTAAGCCCAAGCTGCACCCAGTGGATGCCGGGGCCCAAGGAGAAGGAGAATCCGGGGAACACCGCAGGGAATGTTCCGGAAGAGAAAGCTATGAAAGCGTAGGCAAAGCCCATGAGCGCAAAGATGGCACCCAGGCGCTTCCAGCTGTAGGGTATGGGGTAGTACTTGGCTCCGAGCCATGCGCTAATCACGAACATAACAAGGTAACTGAACAGGTGTCCAAAGGCTGATGCCCAATACGAATACCGCGGCATAAACACCACATTTATCACGGCGGTTACCACCAGGCCGGCCATGGTAATCCAAATTGCCATGTTGGTTTTGCCAGACAGTTTGTACCACATGGATACGTTGAACAGCATGCCAAGAATCATGTAGCTAAGGAGCATTATGGGCACAACTCCTATTCCTACGCGGAAGTCCCGGCCCAGGAAAAGCGAGATAATGTCAATATAACCGATCACCCCCAGGAACACCAGCCCGCAGAAGGCTGTAAAGTATTCCATAACAACGGCATACAGTTCCTTGGAGTTCTTGTCTTTGGCCCTCTGGAAGAAGAAAGGCTCGGCCGCATAGCGGAACATCTGGATGAAGAGGTTCATTATCACCGCCAGCTTCACGGCCGCCTGATAAACTCCAAGGGATGCGCGCCAGGCCTCGGAGGAGGTGTCGAAATAACGGAACAGCACTCTGTCCAGGAAGTCGTTGGCAACTCCCGGAAGTGCCGCCACCATAAGCGGAATGGACTACACCAGCATGCGCTTTACCACATCGCCGTCCCAGACCAGCCGCAATCGGCATATATCCGGAATGAACATCACCAGGCACAGCACGCAGCTTATGAATATGGCAATGATGGGATAGGTGAAATCCGGCTGGGCGGGGTAAACAAAGAACAGGACAAGGTTGGCGCCGGTTTCGGTAAGAATCTTCACCGTCTTGAAAACCGCAAACTTGACAGCCTTGTGCTCCTGCCGAAGCTTGGCAAAAAGTATGGCGGTAATGCTGTCGCAGAACAGAATGGCAGCCACGTAAATGATCAGCGCACGGTATCCTTCATAGCCAAGGGCGGCCGATATCGGCTCTGAAAAAGCCCCCATGCAAGCCAGAAAGGCCAGGTTAAGGCCGAATACCGTGAGTAGGGCGCCGGAATAAACCCGACGGGGATCCTCCCCTTCCTTATTGGCAAAACGGAAGCAACCGGTCTCAAGGCCCAGTACCAGAATCACCTGCAGGATGGCAATATAGGCCATAAACTCGGTGACCACGCCGTACTGCACCTGAGTGAGCATACGGGTGTAAATTGGCACGAAAAGGAAGTTAAGGACACGTGCCAGAATTGAACTGAATCCGTAAATTGCGGTCTCGCCCGCCAATTGTTTTAGAGGATTTGCCATACTAAATACAAAAATAACTATTTTTGCAGAAAGAAACGAGTGTAAGATGAAGAAGTTTTTTTACATTGCCGCTGCGCTGCTTGCTATTGCAGGATGCAAGACAAGGACAAATAAGGCCGATAATGAAGCGGCGGAAGAAGCCGCTGTGGAGCCCACGGACACCGTGGCTGCCATAAAAGCCTCCAAGGCCCTGCCGGAGGAACCTGTGTTTGACATTGTCACCAACATGGGCACCATAAGGGTAAAGCTGTACAAGGATACGCCAAAGCACAGGGATAACTTCGAGAAACTGGCTCTGTCCGGCTATTACGACAACGTCCTGTTCCACAGGGTGATTAACGGCTTCATGATTCAGGGCGGAGACCCTTTCACCAAAGACACGGCCAACGTAGCCCGTTACGGGGAAGGCGGCCCTGCCTATACAATTCCGGCCGAGATGAGGGATGCCGACGGCAATCCCCTTCATCGGCATAAAAAAGGCGCCTTGGCCGCAGCACGCGTTGGAGACCTTGCAAATCCGTTCAAGGCTTCGTCCGGCTCCCAGTTCTACCTGGTGCAGAATCCGGACAACTGCATCCACCTGGATGGCGAATATACGGTGTTCGGCGAAACCGTTGCCGGCCTGAACGTAATTGACAAAATTGCCGCCGTCAAGACTGACCGACTAGACCGTCCGGTCAACGATGTGCGCATAATAAAGATCCGTCCCAATAAAGAATTAAATGAAACTGCTTTAAAAGTGGCTTCTGGCACGGAATTAGCAGTAGAAAAAACCGAATAGTTTTTTAATAGGTTAAGTTTTTAGGTTAGAATGAAGGACGGTCCTTGCTGGGAAGCACGGACCGTTCTGATTGAAAAGCCAGAACAATTATGGAACTCAAATTGCAAAGACAGGAAGTTCCGGTGCTTCTTCTCACCGGTTACCTCGGAAGCGGCAAAACCACACTCCTTAACCGCATCCTTTCCAATAAAAAAGGCATCAAGTTCGCCGTAATAGTGAATGATATCGGCGAGGTAAATATCGACGAGAGCCTAATCGAAAAAGGCGGCATCGTGGGCGGCACGGACGACTCCCTGGTAGCCCTCCAGAACGGCTGCATCTGCTGCACCCTCAAGATGGACCTGGTAAATCAGCTTGCCGAGCTTACATCGGCCGGCCGATTCGATTATATAGTCATTGAAGCCAGCGGCATCTGCGAGCCTGCGCCAATTGCCCAGACCATCAGCACCATGCCGGCCTTGGCCCCGCAGCTCACCAGCCGCGCTCTTCCGTACGTGGACTGCATATGCACGGTGGTGGACGCAATGCGCATGGCCGATGAATTCGACAGCGGCAGCGCCCTGCAGAAGGAAGACATCGGCGACGACGACCTGGAACGTCTTGTAATTGAGCAAATTGAATTCTGCAACATAGTGCTCCTGAACAAAGCCGCCGATGTCTCACCGGAGCAACTTGGCAAACTGAAGGGCATTGTGAAGAGCATCAACCCAGGCGCCAGGGTGCTGGAATGCAACTACGGCGACGTAGACCTGGACGAACTCCTGTATACCGGCATGTTCCGCTTTGACGAGGTTGCAACGTCGGCCGCCTGGATTGCCGCCATCGAAGGCGAAGAGGACGAGGAAGAAGAGGCCGAAGGCGAAGCCCTGGAATACGGCATTGACACCTACGTGTACACCCGCCGTCCGGCACTGGACCTGAATAAGTTCGACCGCCTGGTGGCCAAGCTCTGGCCCGCCAACATCATCCGCGCCAAAGGCCTGTGCTACTTCTCCGACGACACAGACAAATGCTGGCTCTTCGAACAGGCCGGCCGCCAGAAAACCCTCAAGGACTGCGGCCTATGGTTCGCCACCATGCCGGAAGACGAACTTGCCGATATGATGGAGCGTGACCGCAAGCTCCGCGCCGACTGGGATCCCACCTACGGCGACCGCATGCAAAAGATAGTCTTCATCGGCCAGCACCTTGATAAAAAAGCCATAGAGCAGCTAATGGACAGCTGTTTGGCGGAATAATCTTTGCAATATGAGACGCACTTTATGGATTACGCTTTTTGCCCTGCTTTTTACAGCATGCGATAAAGGGCTTGACACCCAGTTCTGGGACGATGCCCCGCTCAAAATGGAGCAGCACCAGTATAAGATAGAGACAGAGATACTGTCTGGTTTGTATTGGCACTGGAATAACGCTTATGCTTCCTTTGTGGAAACATGGCCGGAAGCCTACAGCGAGAAAAAAGATGCCGAATTTGTCCTTAGCAACCGCCGCTGGTATCCTGCCGAATACGGCCCCCTCTTCTGGAGAGACTTTGACCTTGACGATAAACTCTATCCAGGAGATGACCCCGTCTCCTATTATGACTGCGACACCCATCCCTTTGTCAAAACCGACCTTGGAGACGGCAGCTACCGCATTGAGGTAGACTTCCTGGGTTATCATTGGACAGGCATCCTTACCCCCGGTCAGGACTGTGTTCTCAAGGATGGCTCCGACGAATTCCGCCTTCGCCTCCTTCCCGTTAACGCCACCTACGACCACTCCCTGGACGATCTCATACAAGTAGCCCGCCAGTGCGGCAAACAAAAAGGGAAATAGTGTAGATTAGGGCTTGTATTCCGGGCTGCCGAGCTTGCGCAAGGCTTTGGCGCAAGCTGTAACGCGCTGATTATCAAATGTTTATCAAGCGAGCTGATGCCGCTACCCCCCCCAGAAGAAGAAACGCCCCACAGAAAAATCTGTAAGGCGTTTAGTGCGGAGAGACCGAGATTCGAACTCGGGATACCCTTTTGGAGTATACACGCTTTCCAGG
>JAGCWB010000147.1 GCA_017962065.1 Bacteroidales bacterium | reverse complement strand
TAGAAGGTACGGCTTACCTGAACGCCGCCGAATGAACGGTTGGCAAGGTATCCGCCGTATTCACGTGCAAAAGGAACACCCTGGGCAACGCACTGGTCGATGATTGCTGCACTTACCTCGGCCAGACGATATACGTTGGCTTCGCGTGAACGGTAGTCACCGCCTTTTACGGTGTCGAAGAACAGACGGGAAACCGAGTCGTTGTCGTTCTGGTAGTTCTTTGCTGCATTGATACCGCCCTGGGCCGCAATGGAGTGGGCGCGGCGAGGAGAGTCACTGATGCAGAAAACCTTGACGTTGTAGCCCATCTCACCAAGAGAAGCAGCTGCCGATGCACCGCCAAGACCAGTACCTACCACAATAATTTCCAGTTTCCTTTTGTTGTTGGGAGAAACTACCCGGATGGACGTTTTCCGCTTGAACCATTTGTCCTTCAGCGGTCCTTCCGGAACATTAGAAATCAATTTAGGATCTGACATATAATAATAGAATTGTTGTTCCAATCGCAAAAATAAGCATTTTTGTGGAATATTTTATCACTTTTGCGGACTACACCTTAAAAAAGTGAACCGGGTTCGTCGGGATTATATTTGCGTTGGACCAGATAAGAGTCCATGCCAAGGTGATGGTAGGCTTGTTCTGTGGCTACTCGACCACGCTGGGTGCGGATTATGAAGCCTTCTTTGATGAGGAAGGGTTCGTAAACTTCTTCCAGGGTGCCGGCGTCTTCGGAGATTGAGGTGGCAAGTGTGCCAACTCCCACAGGACCACCCTTGAAGGTTAGGATCATAGTACGCAGAATCTTATTGTCGATTGCATCCAGACCGCGCTTATCTATCTTGAGTTTATTAAGGGCAAAACGGGTAATCTCAATATTGATTCGGCCGTCGCCGAGAACCTGTGCAAAGTCTCGCACTCGTTTCAGCAAAGCATTTGCAATACGCGCAGTACCACGGCTTCTAAGAGCAATCTCATAAGCAGCATCGTCGTCTATTTCAAGGTTAAGGATGCCTGCGCTGCGCAGCACAATATGCTTGAGATCCTCTGTATCATAATATTCCAGGGCGCAGTTAATTCCAAAACGGTCACGCAGAGGAGCGGTTAGCAAACCGCTGCGAGTGGTGGCGCCAACCAGAGTAAAAGGATTAAGGTTAATTCGCACGCTGCGGGCACCCGGACCCTTGTCTATCATAATATCAATCACATAGTCCTCCATGGCCGAATAAAGGTATTCCTCCACCTCCGGCGACAACCTGTGAATTTCATCGATAAACAGCACATCCCCGCTCTCAAGTCCGGTTAGCAACCCTGCAAGGTCACCGGGCTTATCCAGCACCGGGCCGGAAGTTACCTTCATATTTACGCCCATCTCATTGGCAATGATATGAGCCAGCGTGGTCTTACCAAGACCGGGAGGGCCGTGGAAAAGTACATGGTCCAGAGCCTCACCGCGCATCTTGGCGGCTTTTATATATATATCAAGGTTAGAAACAATTTCCTTCTGGCCGGAGAAATCATCCAGCTCCTGAGGCCTTATTATTCCTTCAAATTCGCTATCTTTGTGGTCTACTGAATTGTGCGGGTCAAAATCGCTCATCGGTTCAAGGTCTTATCAATTCAGTTACAAATATAGTTTTTATTTTTAAGAATAAGATGGTTTTAATGTAGTTGTTAAAATGTTGATAAACATAAAAATACTACTAATAATCAATTACTTAACTATAAAAACGACTGTTGAAAACAAGTGAGTAAGCCGTGTAAAGTTTGTGAGAAAGTAAGGCATGGATTTTACCAACTACGCCAAAGTGAGTTATCAACAGGGTTATAAACAGGTTATCAACAAGTAAAAGGCACTGAATGTTGATAAGTGAAAAAAGTTGTGAAAAGCTGCAAAAACAACTTCAAGAAAAGGAAGAAGTCTTTTGCGGCGGTCTCTTCTTGTCGGCCCGCTGGGCGGTTCTGGCCCAGGTAGCACAGTCAGGCTCTCATATAATAGTCCTTCCAAATAAAGAATCGGCCGAATATTGCAGCGCCGATTTATATAATATGGTAGAAGGGGACTGCGTATTTTTCCTGCCTGAATCGGGAAAGAGCGTTGAAAGGAGCAATTACAAGTCATCCCTGGGCGTGCAGCGTACGGCCGCAATCGGCAGATTACTTAATTATAATGCCGATGAAAGGCTTTTCATCGTAACATATCCGGAGGCTGTGGAGGAAAAGATTCCGTCGCCCGGCAAACTGTCCGATGCCTTGTTCACCATCAGGGAAGGTCAGGAAATACCGTACGACAGCATCCGCACCCGCCTTATAGCGGAAGGATTTGAAAAAGTGGATTTCGTATCGGCCCCGGGACAGTTCGCCCTTCGCGGAGCCGTCATAGACATATTCTCCTTTTCCTCCGACAAACCATTCAGAATCAGTTTCTTCGGCAACGAAGTAGATAAAATAAATACTTTCGACTGCAACACCCAGCTTTCCATAGAAAACCTGAAAGAGGCCGAAATTTATCCCGACATAGCTGCAAAGGAGGCCGATGAAGGGGAAAGCCTCATAAGTATAATTCCGGAAGGCTCAACCGTATGGCTGGATTCGTCGGATATGTATAAAGAAAAGGAGTTTTTCGGCCAATTACTACACTGGAAGCACGTTTTCCTGGATATTCCGCTTCAGAAGGATGTGGTCGATAAAGTCCAGTTCAATATATCCCCGCAGCCGGTTTTCAACAAGAACTTCGAACTTCTTATATCCGACATCCGCTCCCGCCTGGAGAATAATTATAAGGTATATATCTTCGGCGAGAAAGAAAGCCAGTTGGAACGTCTGCGCTCAATCATGCTGCAGGACGAGCATGCGCTTTTGCCGGAGTTCGTAAAAGGCAAAAACATCCATTCCGGCTTCATAGACAACGAGGATAAGGTTTGCTGGTACACAGATCATGAAATTTTCGACCGCTTCCATCGCGTGCGCCTGCGCCGTACGGTGGATAAGAGCGAACAACTCACGCTGAACGACTTAAGCGCCTTCAACCTGGGAGATTACGTGGTTCATATAGACCACGGCGTGGGAATATTCGGCGGCCTGGTAAAGATGAAGGACGACAAAGGCCGGGTACACGAAGTTGTAAAACTGATGTACAACGGCGGCGACGTAGTTTTTGTTTCCGTTCATTCGCTTCATAAAATTTCCCGCTTCCGCTCAAAGGAAGGGGAGCCGCCGCGTATCAATAAATTAGGTTCCAAAACCTGGGGCAACCTTAAATCGGCCGCCAAATCGCGTGTAAAGGATATTGCCAAGGAACTTATACAACTTTACGCCAAGCGCCGTTCGTCGCAGGGCTTCGCTTTTTCGGCCGATACTTATCTGCAGGAAGAATTGGAATCGTCGTTCATGTACGAGGATACCCCGGATCAGGAAAGGGCAACCAAGGCGGTGAAGGAAGATATGGAGGAAAACTGCCCCATGGACCGCCTGATTTGCGGCGATGTGGGTTTCGGAAAGACGGAAATTGCCATCAGGGCTGCCTTCAAGGCCGCTTCGGACTCAAAGCAGGTGGCGGTTCTGGTGCCCACCACCATCCTTTCTCTCCAGCATTACGAAACCTTCAAATCCCGCCTTGCCAATCTTCCCTGCACGGTGGAATATGTTAGCCGGTTACGCAGCGCCAAACAGATTACCGACATCAAGAAGCGCCTGAAAGAAGGAAAGATAGATATACTCATCGGCACCCATAAAATCCTTGGCGGAGGCTTTGAATTCAAGGATTTGGGCCTGCTTATCATCGACGAGGAGCAGAAATTCGGCGTATCGGCCAAGGAAAAACTGCGTCAGCTCAAGCATACGGTGGATACCCTCACCTTAACCGCTACGCCCATCCCCAGAACCCTGCAATTCTCGCTGCTTGGTGCCCGTGACCTGTCAATTATCCAGACCCCGCCGCCAAACCGCATCCCCATCCAGACGGAAATTATCCTCTTTGACGAGGCCGAAATAAAGAGTATTATAAATTACGAATTAAACCGCGGCGGACAGGTTTTCTTCCTGCACAACAAGGTGGAGGAACTTGCTTCAATTGAGGATATTCTGCACAGGCTTGTGCCAGACATGAAGATTTGCGTGGCGCACGGACAGATGGAATCTAAAGATCTGGAAGACAGAATGCTGGCGTTTATGAGAGGGGACTATGACCTTCTTCTTTGCACCACCATCATAGAAAACGGCCTGGATATTCCCAACGCCAATACCATAATAGTGAACCAGGCGCAGAATATCGGCCTTAGTGACCTGCACCAGCTTAGAGGCCGAGTAGGACGCTCGAACAAAAAGGCTTTCTGCTATTTGATTGTGCCTCCGCTAATTAGTATTACGGACGATGCCCGCCGCCGCCTTCGTGCAATTGAGGAATTTTCGGACCTTGGCAGCGGCTTCAACATTGCCATGCAGGATCTTGACATCCGCGGCGCCGGCAACCTTTTAGGGGCCGAGCAAAGCGGCTTCATCTCCGATATGGGCTACGAAACCTACCAGAAGATTCTGTCCGAAGCAATGGAGGAACTTGGCATGGAAACCGGCATCACAACGCGCCTGAACCAGGAAAAGTTCGTGGACGACTGTACTATAGAAACCGATAAACCGGCCCTAATTCCGGACGATTACATAGACATAACGGCCGAAAAGATACGCATCTACAAGATGCTTGATGCCATGACCGACGAGCGTGAGATAGACCGTTTCGGTGCACAGATTGCCGACAGATTCGGTAAATTGCCTCAGGAGGTGGAAAACCTGCTGTACGTAGTTAAAATAAGGAATCTTGGCACTTTGCTTGGCTTTGAGAAGATAATTATCAAGAACGGAATGCAGATAATGTTCTTTGTGAACAATCCTATTTCCGGCTACTATCAGTCAAAGACTTTCGAAAAAGTGCTTGGCAAGGTGAACGACAACGGTGCGCTGTTCAAGTTCAATCAGGACGGCGGCCGCCTGCGCACGGTTTCAAGGGGAGTGGACTCGCTTGAGAAGGCCTTACAGATTTTGAAAAAACTGCAATAATTAGTATTTTTGCAGGTTATGTCCAATTTACTTGTAGAAATAGGAAATACAGCGCTCAAGGCCGCCTGGTCGGAAAGGATGACCCTCGGAAAAACCTTCCGTTACCAGGGGGAGAAGTACATAGACTTCATCCTGTCCCTCACTCACAGGGAAAAACCCTCCGTTATGGTGGTTTCCTCCGTGTACCCCATCTCAGAGGCCGATAAAGCCGTGCTTGAAGGTGAATGTTCCTATCTGCTGGTTCTGGACAGCAACAACCGGGAATGGCTGGTGGGCCACGGTCTTCCGTCCTACCTTTCCTACGACAGGGCAGCCGCCATCATCGCCGCCCGTTACCTTTTCAAGGGCCGCGGATGCACGCTGGTGGACTTCGGCACAACCCTTTCCATTGATTTTATCGGCCGGGATGGCCTTTATACCGGAGGTAACATTTCCCTTGGATGCCGTACCAGATTCAAGGCTCTTAACCGTTATTCGCGTTCCCTTCCCCTTGTAGATCTGCCGGATAATCCGGAGGTCGTGGGCATTTCGGAGACATCGTCAATCGGCAGCGGAGTAATCTCAGGCATTATATTTGAAATTGAGGGCTACCTGAATCTCCACCCGGAGAACATTGCCGTATTTACCGGCGGCGATGCGAATTATTTTGCAAAACGGATGAAAAGTTCCATCTTTGCAATTTGTAACCTTGTTTTGATGGGCTTGGCTTTAATAGCGGACGAATATGTTCAGAAGATTGATAAGTAGTTGGTTTGTGGCAGTTGCCTTGTTGCTGTGCGGCTCCTTTGCGGCTTCGGCCCAGACGGACGGAACATTCAGCGGCTTCTCTCCTTATTCCGTTTTTGGAATAGGGCAGTTGCATCAGCCCGGAACGGCCTGGAACCGCAGCATGGGCGGTGTTGGTATTGCAGCCCGCAGCAACCGCTATATCAATATTCTGAATCCTGCATCCATGACCGCCAGAGATTCTCTATCGTTTATGGCCGATTTCGGCCTCGGCGGCCGTATCTCCCTTTTCCAGGAAGGCAGCAAAAAGACACTGAACACCACCTTCAATATAGACGATTTTGTTATTTCCTTCCCTCTTTGGAAGCATACCGCCTTTATGATGGGAATTGCTCCAATCAGTGATGTAGGTTACAACATTTCGTACTCCGAAATGGATGTAAATTCAGGTTACCGCACCTTCTCTTCTGTTGGTAACGGAGGTATATATCAGGTTTTTGCAGCTTTCTCGGCCACTTTCTGGAACAGGCTTTCGCTTGGAGTA
The DNA here is from genome assembly GCA_017962065.1 of Bacteroidales bacterium. Classification (GTDB taxonomy): domain Bacteria; phylum Bacteroidota; class Bacteroidia; order Bacteroidales; family UBA932; genus Cryptobacteroides. The sequence continues at coordinate 10,383 of JAGCWB010000147.1, read as the reverse complement.
GAGGGCAATTACCGCTTTGGTAATATAAATAAAAAGGCGTCAATTACTTACGACGACTCTTCCTTCCGAAACATGGCCTCCGGAGACTCGCTGCAGGTGAATAACTTCACTGCTAAACTGGGTCTGCAGTACGAGCAGCCGCTCACACGCGGTACATATCTTACCATCGGTGCCACCTACAAGTTTGCCACCGGTATTACCGGCTACAGCATCCATTACGAGGAAAGAGGTTCCTACGACCGCCGCCACACATCGGCCGAAATCAGCCAGAGCGGACTTAGGATGGGCGACGAAATTGGTGTAGGAATAAGTTTCAGGAATACCGACAAACTGCTCATAGAGGTTGACTATACCCGTACAGACTGGTCCAAGTCCAACTTCCATAATGTCAAAGGATTCTCCAATGTGGGAGATGTGGTGTTTATGGAAGATGTGGGGCAGTCGTTCCGCGCCGGTTTCGCATATACGCCCAACCGCAACGACATTAGATATTTCATGCGCAGGTGTACGTACAGGGCGGGAGCATACTTCGACCAATCGTACTACACGGTGGACGGCCAACATGTAAATGCAGTTGGTGTAACCTTCGGTATGACCGTTCCCGTTTTCCGCTGGTACAACGGTGTTACCGTGGGTCTTGAACTTGGCCGCAGGGGCCTTGCCACCAGCCAGGTAAAGGAAACGTACTTCGGCTTCAACCTTGCCATGAACGTGTTTGATATATGGTTCCAGAAGCGCCCGTACGAATAATAGTGGCATAATACTTGAAAACAAAAATTTTAAAATACTGATGTTATGAAAAAGCTTACACTCATCTTCTTCGCCGTAATGGCGGTATTTGCTTCGCAGAAAGTGTCTGCCCAGGGTAAGTACGGCGCCGACAGTGCAGAGTGCATCAAGTACCTCTCCTACTATCAGGAGTATTACAAGCAGAAGAATTACGATTCTGCCCTGCCCAACTGGCGCAGAGCGTATGCAATATGCCCTGCCACCGCTTCGCAGAACATGTTCGTACACGGCACCACCCTCATGACCCGTCTGTACAACCAGACCAAGGACGCCGCTCACAAAGAAGCCATTGTAGATACCATCCTCACCCTCCAGGACCAGCGCATGGCAACCTATCCCAAAAAGCGCGTGGATATACTGAACAATAAGGGTCAGTACATGATCAACTACCGCAATGCCGATGCAAAGTACATCTACGACAACCTTGGAGTTATTGTAGATGAACTTGGCTCAAGGGCAAACGGCAGCCTCCTTGTTAACCTGCTTCAGGCTTCCATCACCCTTTACCGTGAGAACCAGCTCACCGCCGACGACGTAATTGCCACCTATGACAGCGTTACCGCCTATATAGATGGTGCAACCGCCAAGAACGCAGCCGAGGAAGAGGACAATCTCAAGGTGAAGGCCACCGTAGAGAGTATCTTTGCCGACAGTAAGGTTGCTTCCTGCGACAACCTCATCGCCATCTTCGGTCCCCGTTTCGAGGCCGATCCCAATAACCTGGCCCTGGTTTCCAACATCGTGAAACTCATGAACAGCGCCGAGGACTGCGCCTCCAACGACCTTTACCTCAAGGCTGTTACCGCCATGTACAACATGGATCCTTCGTTCCGCAGCGCATACGCACTGTATCGTTTGAACGCCGCCCGCGACAATGTGGCCGATGCAGCAAAGTATCTTGAGGAGGCAATCGCATCCGAGGAGTCCGACACCGCTACCGACGCCCAGTACTACTATGAGATGGCCGCTTTCTGCTACAAGAACGGCATGCGCGGCAAAGCTTATGAGGCAGCCCGCAAGGCAGTTGACATGGATTACGGTTTCGCCGGCAAGGCCTACATGATTATCGGCAACCTCTGGGCCAGCGCCACCTGCGGCGACGTAGTTGACAAATGGGCCCGCTACTGGGCAGCAGCCGACTTCTACCAGAAAGCCCGCAGTGCAGACCCTGCAGTGGCAGAAGAGGCAGCCGCAGCAATTTCCAGCGTAAGCCGCTACTATCCGGAAGCTTCCGAGGCCTTTATGTACGACCTCACCAAGGGACAGAACTACACCGTATCCTGCGGCGGCATGTCTGCAAACACCACCGTACGCGTTCAGTAAGTGGACGGAAAGCACATATTCAAGATGACGGCAACCGCTGCGGCGGTTGCTTTCGTCGTTTTTTCCTGCAAGGGAAACCTGTCGGAGGCCGATAAACTGGACCTTGACAAGATTCCCATCCAAGTGGTGGACAGCATGTTCTTCGTTCAGTCGGAAAACGGCAGGCTGAAAATGCGCGTAGAGGCCCTCAGGATGGAGGTTTACGAGCACGACACCGTTTCCTATGACCTTTTCCCTAAAGGTCTTCACGTATATGGCTACAGCGAGGAAGGCTCCCTTGAAACCACCATCGACGCCCGTCAGGCGCGTCACGACAAATCGGCCGCATCCAAGGCCGATGTATGGTCGGCCTTCGGCAACGTTGTGATACGCAACGTGATAAAGAACGAGACCATGGAGACGGACACTATATACTGGGATAGCAATATCCATGAAATATGGACGGACTGCTACGTTAAAATGTATTCTCCTTCCGGTTCAATGCAGGGATATGGCATGCGTTCCGACGAAATGGCCCGCAACGCCATACTCATGCGTCCCTTCGACAACGAGTTCATCATAGGCTCCGACACCACCAAAGTAGTTGTAGATTCGGTCAATTTTATTGGGCCGATGTTAAAAAAATAGTGATTATTCAGAAGAAATTTCGTATTTTTGCAGCCCTTAAGCAAATTTTGAAGAAAAATTAAAAAACAGATAATAAAATGGCAGCTCTTGAGACCATCAGAACTAAGTTTGGCATTGGTGCATCGCTCATCATTGCCTTCGGTCTTTTACTCTTCCTTGTAAACCCGTCCGACATCATCCAGACCGTTCAGTCTGCTTCTTCAAAGTACGATGTCGGCAAAATCAACGGCAAATCAGTTTCCTATCAGGACTTCGAGCAGGAAGTAAAGCAGTTCTCGGACATCCGCGAGATGATCACCGGACAGTCTTCTTCCAGCGAACAGGCACAGAAACAGACCCGCGAAATGGCCTGGAACAACCTGGTAGACTGTTACCTTGTAGTTCCCACCATCGAGAATGCCGGCCTCCGCGTTGGCAAGCAGGAACAGATCGATATGTTCATCGGCGAGGAAATCTCCCCTGTTCTTCTCTCCATGGGCATTTTCAACGACAAGGACGGAAACTTCTCCGTAGATGCAGTACGCGATTTCCTTGAGAATGTTTCGGACGACGAAACCGGCCGCGGCATGCTCCTTCGCAACTACCTGCAGAATGCCGTTCGCAGCAACCGTTTCAACGAAAAGTACATGAGCCTGTTCGGTGCAGCTTCCTATGTTAATTCCCTGGAACTCCAGCGTTCCATCGCAGAGAACAACACCACTGCAACCGTAGACTTCGTGATGGCTCCCAATAGCTACTTCCCTCAGGATTCTTCAGTCGTTATTTCATCGGCCGAAATCAAGAAGTACTACAACGACCATAAGGAGAACTTCCGCCAGAAAGCCACCCGCGACATCGAATATGCCGTGTTCGAGGTTAAGCCTTCCGGTAAGGATATCGCCGCCCAGAACGACGAATTCGTAACCCTTTACGACGAATTTGCCACCACCGACAACATGCGTGCTTTCCTGCAGCGCAACTCGGACCGTCAGTGGAACGAGAACTGGTACAAAGGCGGAGACCTCCGTACCATCAACAGGGACATCGACACTTTCGTGGCAGAGAACAATGAAGGCGTTTCTCCTGTATTCCGTTCCGGTAGCGTGTTCTATGCCGTCCGTATCATGGAGCAGGGTAATGTTCCGGATTCCGTTTACGTTCGTCACATCATGTTCGTGGGCGCCGATGCACGTCATACTGCAGATAGCCTTCTGAACGTTGTGAACAAGAACAACTTCTCCACCCTGGCCATGCTTTATTCGGCCGATAAGGGCAATGCCGTTGACGGCGAGCAGGGCAACCTTGGCTGGATGACCCAGAACGCCATCATCCCCGGCTTCGAGCCCGTCCTTACCGCTCCCATCGGCAAGCCTTTCATCCTTAACACCTCTTACGGTACCCATATCGTAGAGGCTGTGAAGGCCACCAAGCCCGTAGCCAAGAAGAAGGTTGCTATCTTTGAGAAGGGCACCATTCCCAGCAAGGAAACTTATGCCGATATTTATAACAAGGCTAATGTTCTTGCTGTCCGCGCCGCCGGTAAGTACGACAACTACAAGGCCGCTTGTGATTCCACCGGTATCTATTCCCGCAGCATGACCATCAACGAGGGTACCGATACCTATGGCAGCATCGGCCACGCCAAGGAAGTTACCCGCTGGGCCTTCGATCACAAGCCCGGTAAGGCTTCCGGCATCATTACCGTGGACAACAATTACTTCTTCGTAGTTGGTGTCAAGGGCGCTCACAAGGAAGGCTATGCTACCGTTGAGGAAGCTTCCGAGAGAATCCGCACTCAGCTTTATCGTGAAAAGTACTCCGCAAAGCGTTGCGAGGATATCGCCGCCCAGATCGAAGGTCTCAACTCTCTGGATGCTATTGCCCAGAAGCTTGAAACCACCGTTTCTTCCCTGTCGGATGTTACCTTCTCCACCAACTCCGCTCCCACCACCGAACCTGCATTCATAGGTGCAGTGGCCGGTGCCAAGGAAGGTGTTATCGCTGGTCCCGTCGTCGGTATCATGGGTACCTATGTATTCAAGGTGAACGGTCGCGACACAGGTGCATACTTCACGGAAGACGATGCCAAAGCCGCACAGGCCCGCATCGATTCCTATCACGCCCAGATGCTCCTTCCTGTTATGACAGAAAAGAGCGTAGAGGACAACAGAGCCCGTTTCTATTAATAGACTGGACTATGTCTTTAAAATGTGGAATAGTATGCTTGCCCAATGTAGGCAAGTCTACTTTGTTTAATTGCGTAAGCTCCGGGAAGGCACAGAGTGCAAACTTCCCTTTCTGTACTATTGACCCTAATGTAGGCTCCACCAATGTGCCGGATAAGAGGCTGGAGGTTTTAACCGAAATTTGCCAGCCCAAGCGCACAATTCCCGCAACCGTGGAAATTGTTGATATTGCCGGTCTGGTAAAGGGAGCCTCCCGCGGCGAAGGTCTTGGCAACCAGTTCCTTGCCAATATTCGTGAATGCGATGCTGTGTTGCACGTCCTGCGTTGCTTTGACGACGACAATATTGTGCACGTGGACGGCTCGGTGGATCCGGTGCGCGACAAGGAAGTTGTAGATACAGAGTTGCAGATAAAAGATCTGGAAACTATTGAGAACAGGATCAAGAAGGTGGAGAAGATGGCCACCACGGGCGGAGACAAGGAGGCTAAGAAATTACTCTCTTTGCTGCTGCGTTACCGTGATGTGTTGCTTCAGGGCAAAAGCTGCCGCTGCGTGGTTCCGGAGAATCCGGAAGAAGAGCAGATGGCCAAAGACCTGTATTTGCTTACTAACAAGCCGGTTCTGTACGTATGCAACGTGGACGAGGCTTCTGCCGCTACTGGAAATGCTTATGTGGAGGCTGTGCGTGCCGCCGTTGCCGGCGAAAATGCCCAGATTCTTGTGATTGCCGCCCGTACAGAGGCCGAAATTGCCGAGATTGAGGACTACGAAGACCGCCAGATGTTCCTGGACGAGATGGGCCTTTCCGAAAGCGGTGTGGTGCGCCTTATCCAGAGCGCCTACAAACTGCTTGGTCTGCGCACCTTCTTCACCGCCGGCGCCGACGAATGCCGCGCCTGGACCATAGTAGCGGGCGACAAAGCCCCACGCGCCGCCGGTGTCATCCACACCGACTTCGAACGCGGCTTCATCCGTGCCGAAGTTATCAAATACGAAGACTTCGTGCACTACCGCACCGAAGCCGCCGTCCGCGCCGCCGGCCGCATGGCCATAGAAGGCAAGGACTACGTAGTCCAAGACGGCGACATAATGCACTTCCTGTTTAACGTATAAGAATCGGCATTTTTAGCTGGCGGCTAATTAGTTGATACTCAGTGAGTTGTTGTATAATCCTCGTTCAAAAATTGAACGAGGATTATATTGTAATACGCTAATACTCAACACTTTAACCGCCAGTGCTGTGGGGTGGATATTGCGGAGAGGGTGTATATTTGTGGCATGAAGAGAGGGATTTTTGTGTTTTTGGGGCTTTTTTTAGCCTTTTGGACCCAGGTGGATGTGCTCCGGGCCCGGAATACGGACAGCCTGCGGGTGATGTTTTGGAATGTGGAGAACTTTTTTGATTACAGGAACGACTCCACCAGCGTTTCGGATGCCGAGTTCTCGTCTTACGGGATGCGGCACTGGAGCAAGAAGAAGTTTAACACTAAGTGCCAGGCTGTGGCAAAGGGGGTGCTGTGGGCGTCTTCCACGCTTGGCGGGCTTCCGGACGTGATTGGTCTGGCCGAGGTGGAGAATGCGTATGTGCTTAGGCGCCTGCTGCAAATTACTCCCATACGTAAGCTGGATTACCGCCTGGTGCACTTTGAGTCGCCGGATCCGCGCGGGATAGACGTTGCGCTGCTGTACAGGGCATCAAGACTAAAACTAAAAGAAGCAAAGCCCTGCCACCTGTACAAGGAAGATTCAACGGTAATGCGCACAAGGGACATACTGCTGGCGTGCTTTGACAACGGTCTTGCGGTACTTGTTAACCACCACCCTTCCAAGTACGGAGGCGCGGAAATATCGGAGCCCAAAAGAAAAATAGCCGTCGAACGCTTACGCTTTCTGGCCGATTCATTAAAGCAGGATGGAACGGACAGGATAATTGCCATGGGAGATTTTAACGACACTCCCGCAAATCCTGTGTACAAGTTGCTGGAACCCACACTTACCAATCTGGCGGAACCTCTTTACAAACAGGGTAAGGGGACCATAAAATACGATGGCGCCTGGGAGTTGATAGATATGTTTTTTGTCTCTGAAGAATGCCTTCCGGCGCAGATGAAAATACTGCAAATACCCTTCCTGTTAACCAAAGATACAGGCCACGCCGGCACAAAACCGCTTAGAACATACTCCGGTCCAAGATATATAGGTGGTGTGTCGGACCATTGTCCAATTTGGATTAATTTGTTATATTTGTAAACTGCAACCGCATAAAAACAACACTTAGTATATGAAAACCAAGATTCAGGAAAAATTCAGGAGCCTCTTTGGAGAAGATGGCCAGCTTTACATGTCGTCGGGCCGCATTAACCTTATTGGCGAGCACACGGACTACAACGGTGGTTACGTATTCCCGGGTGCTATCAACTTTGGCATTATGGCCGAAATCAAGCCCAACGGCACCAACAAGGTAAAGGTATTCTCAATAGACTTCAACGAAATGGCCGAATTCGGCCTTAACGAAGAAGACAAACCCAAGCAGGCATGGGCATGCTATGTATTTGGCGTTTGCCGTGAAACCATCAAACGTGGCGGCAAGGTGGAAGGCTTCAATGCTGTTTTTGCAGGCGATGTTCCGCTTGGCGCCGGCCTCAGTTCATCGGCCGCACTGGAAAGCGTATTTGCCTTTGCAATCAACGATCTCTTTGGCAACAACATAGAGAAATTCGAGCTTGCTCGTATCGGCCAGAGCACGGAGCATAATTACTGCGGCGTAAAGTGCGGAATCATGGATCAGTTCGCATCCATCTTCGGCAAAAAGGGCGCCCTTATGCGTCTTAACTGCAAGACCAGCGAATACAAGTACTTCCCCTTCCATCCGGACGGTTACAAACTGGTTCTCATTGACTCCTGCGTAAAGCACGAACTTGCATCCAGCGCATACAACAAGCGCCGTGAATCCTGCGAAAGGGCCGCTGCAGCCATCCGTGAGAATCATCCGGACGTGGAATTCCTGTCGGATGCCAAGCGCCTGTGGCTGGAAGAAGTGAGGGACAAGATTTCCCAGGAAGACTTCCTGCGTGCCGAATATGTGATTGGCGAAGTCCAGCGCGTGCTTGACGTTTGCGACGCCCTGGAGCGCGACGACTATGAGACTGTTGGTGAACTCATGTACCAGACCCACTTCGGCCTCAGCCGTCTGTATGAAGTATCCTGCGAAGAACTTGATTTCCTTAACAAACTGGCCCGCAAGTGCGATGTTACCGGTTCCCGTGTAATGGGCGGCGGCTTTGGCGGCTGCACCATCAACCTGGTAAAGGACGAACTTTACGATGACTTTATCAAAGCCGTGAAGGAGAAGTTCACCGCCAAGTTCGGCCACGCTCCCAAGATTTACGACGTAGTAATCAGCGATGGCGCCCGCAAGCTGCAGTAACTGCAAGCAGACGACGGAAATTGATGTCCGTCAAAGCATAAACGTGGCCCTTGAACCGGAACTTAAAGCTAAGGTCAAGGACGGCTCGCTGTTCGTGTGGGAGTGCCCGTACTGCGGCCAGCGCAACCTGGCAAAGTACCAGACTTTGTATCACGATCCCGACTCTAAACTGATGGTATGGCTGCTCCCGGGCACGGAAATGCCGCCAAAAGCGGTGGAAGACGCCGTAAAAGAGCTGGAAGGATATACGCTAAGGCTAGTGCGCGAAGTAGGGGATTTGGTGGAAAAAGTGAACATCCACGACGCCGGCCTGGAAGACACCATCCTGGAAATGTGCAAATGGGTAACAAGGCGCGAACTTGCCGCCAAGAATCCCGCTGCCATGGACGCCCAGCTCAGATTCCTGCGCACGGAAGGGGCCGATAACGAAATAGTAATGGCATTCCCGCTGGACGGCCACATGCAGCTTGTGAACGTTGGCTTCAATGTGTATGAAGACGCCCGCGGCATACTGGCGCGCAACCCCTCGGTAAAACCGGCCGACGGCTTTGCCCAGGTGGATGCAAACTGGATAGAGCAGTTCTTCCGCTAGTTAAAAATCCATGTCGAAAATCAGACCCACGGACCAGGGCTTTTCCTGGTCCGTGTATTTGTATAAGGACCCTCCAAGCCATGAGAAGGAAACGCCAACGGAGGCATCGAACGGCAGAATGAGCCTGGAAAGTTCCACGGTAAAATCGGCCCCGGCGCTCCATAGGTTATATTTGCCCATACCGGCAAAATCCCCGTGCGGAGTAAGCACAAAATTCTTGATAAAGGCCAGGCCGGGTATATAAAGGTCGCCCACGTAAATCGGTATGGCATAATCGGCCGTCACCTTCCACTGGAAGGGGAAATTCTGGCCGATAAAACTGCCTGCCTCGCCCTCAAAGCCGCGCGGAAGGGTATTGACGGCAAGTTCGCCGATACAAAGGTTTGCAGAAGTTACCTGCTTCTGGGCTATAGCGCTTAGCCTGAGCCCCTGGGTGGAGGTAAAACCGGGCAGATAGCCGTACAGGTACGCATAAAGATTGGGCGTAAAGATACTCTGCAGGCCGGGACGGAGGGAAGCGCCTAATTCGGCACCAAGTCCCCATCTGGGATAAACGTGATTTTCGGCCTTTGAAAGCATCACGTAACCGCGTGCCGATACGCTCAGGCGCTGCATTACCACGTTATTGTCATCGGTTCCGGCATCTACCAGTTTATAATATGCCGGAAGGCCCTCGAACCGTTCCGGAGCCACCCACAGCACGGGATCTGTGGCCAACATATTATTTGAAATGGAATAGGAAACCTGCGGAATAAAGCCGTAGTTAACGCCATGCTTATGATAAGACAGAGGGACATAGGCTTTAATTGAAGCAGTGAATAGCGGAACTTCTCTCAAAGCCGCGCCCAGTCCAAGACGCGAAACGCCATTGTTCAAATAGTCGTTCACATAATACTGCCGCGCTGCCCTGTGACCAAAGTCAACGGAAGCCTCAAAAACGGGATACAGGCCGCTATAAGTAAGTTTTGCGTGCAAGGAATTACGCCAGGTGCCATCAACATCCGGGTTAGGATGCAGGCTGTATCCCACGGTTCCGGAAAGCGTTCCAAGGGTATTCTGGAAGAATCCTGTAAAGCCGATAGACGCCGTCTCGTAGGTGAAATCCATTGAACCTTCGCGAATAGCGTCGTAGTTAACGTACAGCGGCAGCCAGGAATGCAGACGAAGCGGATGTGCAAGTTTGTAATAGCGTTTGGGAGCGCTCAGCGGCACAGCCTCTTCAAGGTCCGGACCTGGCCCCAGGGCCTGTTCCTGGGCCGCCAGGTTATCGGCCAGAAAATAGCTGTGGACATCGGCGAAATCAACTTCCCGCTCTATCGTGTCATCTATCGGTGTGCGGAAAACGTGTACGCCTTCAAGCGTTGTGGAAAGCGTGTAAAGCCAGTTACCAATGAAGATGGGGTCAGTTATGCCGTAGCGGGTGCTGGTTATCTGCACCAGGCGGCCGTCCTCCGGGTA
>JAGCWB010000146.1 GCA_017962065.1 Bacteroidales bacterium | reverse complement strand
GGGATTCTCTCAAGCGCATTCTGACAGAGCCCAATAACGCCCTCCTTCGCCAGTATCAGAAGCTTTTCGAGATGGATGGCATGACGCTGGAAATAGATCCGAAAGTGCTTGATTACATTGTTGATACCTCCCTCAAGAACAAACTCGGCGCCCGCGGCCTCCGCTCCATTTGCGAGCGAGTAATGTCCGATGCCATGTTCGAAGCCCCCACTTCCCGCAAAAAAGTCTTCAAACTAACCCTTGACTACGCCAAAGCCAAGCTGGAGAAATAACCATGGCCGATAATTATCTGGAAAGAAGGCAGGCGGAACTTGCCGAAGGAAAGAAGACGGTAGTACGGCGTTCCGGCCCCAGTCTGGATACGCTGCTGCACCGGAATCGCAGTTACAGGGGCTATGACCCCTTGCGCAAGGTTACGGACACAGAGTTGAAGGAGCTTGTTGCTGTGACCACTTTGGTTGCTTCAGGCAAAAACCGCCAGGTACTTCGTTATCGGCTTGTAACAGATTCCGAGGCCGATAAAGTATTGCCGCTCATTACTTTAGGAGCGGCACTTCCAGAAGAACATCTGCCCAAACCGGGCAAGGAACCGCGTGCGTTCATAGTTGCTTGCAGCATCGTTCCGGAGGACAAGGTCGTGGATATAGATCTTGGTATTGCCGCTCAGAGCATGTTGTTAAAAGCTACGGAAATGGGCCTTGGCGGTATATTTATCTTGAACTTCCGAAAAGAGGCCTTGAAAGAAGCCCTGTCGCTGCCCCTTGACCCTGTAGCCGTCATCGCCATCGGCAAACCCGCCGAATCCATCTTCCTCCTTCCCTCCGCCGGCCCCAACCTAAACTACTACCGCAAAGACGGCCTCCACTACGTTCCCAAACTGCAGGTGGACAAGCTTCTGATATAGTAACGTAGAGCAATATGTCCTCACAAAGAAAGCCGGACAAAAAGTCCGGCCTTTTCTTTTGTGAGGACACGCAGATTTGAACTGCGGACCTCTTGCCTGTCAAGCAAGCGCTCTAAACCAACTGAGCTATGCCCTCAAAAGGATTGCAAAGATAGGGATAAAAATTGGATGTTCAAAATTTTTTTCGCCAATAAGCTGCAATCTACAGTGTCATCAACTTCAGTATTACAAACGGCAGTGCCACGTAGTGGCCTTCCACGGAACTGATGTCAGGCAGGGTGATAAGTTCTACCTGGTTGCCGAGGCTTTTTACTGCGTCTTCTGCATTGAAGTAGGGTACAAAGGTGTCGCCTGAACTGTGGATAAGGGTAACGGGCCAGGTGGCTCTCCAGCCGTTAAGAATGTCTTCGTTATCAATGGCTTGCATCAATGTCTGGTACTGCTCAGACTCATGGTTGTTCATGTCCTGGGAGGTTATGTTGCTCCATGAGGCCCCGACGCGCGTCTGTATCACGCTGCTAACGTAACTGGAAACGTAGCGGCGGCTGCGTATCATATCGATGATCCCGGCATTGTTGAAGGCCGATGAGAAGAATGACTCTACGGAATAGGCATTCAGAAGGTCCGGCTGGCTTTCCTTGAGTCCGCAAACGGCAAGCGGCAGGCTAAGAGGGTATGAAAGCTCCTTCTGCTCCTCCATCCATTTAAGGGTACGCGGGATATTATAAGGCCCGGAGGCGCAGAGTGACTGCAGTGATCCAAGGCGCTCCTGGGTATCCTTGTCCAAACCCTCATAAATACGGTGGAAGGCAAGCGCTGTGCCGGCGCCAAGCGAGTAGCCCCAGTTCACAAGGCTGCGTTCCTGAGTGAGTTCGATGTTCTGATGCTTAAGGAATTCCAGGGCAGCTACAAGGCCGTCCATGGTTTGCTGTGCCTGCAACTTGAGGCTGATGAACAACATATCCCTGTTGCTGCTTTCTCCAAAGCCTTGACTGTCAGGGGCGATGAAAACGGCATCCTGGGCGGCACTCATGGCGAAGGCATATTCATCGTCCGTGCTGGGAGCCAACGTGGCCAGGGTATTAGTATAAGGGTTGCAAAGGTGAATCTTGGAAATGCTGTGCTTGAAATCTTTAGCCTCTGGGAAAATAAGGACTTCGGAAAGATAAATGGGCTTTCCTGCGCCGTCAATGCTCCGGTAGCGAAGGATAAAGCGGCGATATCCCCAGTCCGGGGATTTGAATCCGCTTTCCTTCTGCATGGTCTGGCTAATCTTTTTGTTATAGGCCGATATTGAAATCTCCTTGAGCGTCTCAACTATAGAAGGGACTTCCATCATGGTTAGGGACATTGTCTGAATGTCAATGTGCCGGGCAAATTCTTCGGGGGTAAGGAATGACGAATCAATAACGCTCACTTGGGGAGTCTGGCCATTCGGATCCGGCACCTGTTCCCGCTGACATGAAGCAAATACAACTAATGCCGATATTGCGAGTAATAACTTTTTCATTTCACGCGGAATTTAGCCATTATGGGATAGTGGTCTCCAAGGGGAGTGCGGCCGTCCTCGCGTACGTAGTTCTCTACGTCTTTGAGGAACTCAACGGGCTCCAGCTGAAAACCGTCCACAGGGTTGATATAGATTATCTTATCAAGGGTTTCGTTCGGGTCCTTTGATTTAGGGATTGCGCCGCCGTGCTCAATTTCTAAGTAAACGTCGTGGGCCGATGCACGTGAATCGGCCTTAATGCGGTCGAAGAAGACGGTTTTTACGTCGTCGCGCCAGTAGAGGGAATTCATGTCGCCCATAACTATTATGGGCCGATTATCTAGGCGTTCTAGAATATCGTCGCACAATTCTTTCCATTGCTGGATGCGGGCCTCGCGGTCTGGGGTATCGGCACCGTTGAGCTCGTCCTCGTCGTCGCTGGCATCCATGTGCATGTTGTAAACTACAATGCGCAGGCCGCCCTGGAGCAGCAGTTCATATCGGCGGAAACCTTTGGTAACCAGGTCGTCACTGGCGTGATCCACCTTGCCGTAGGCCACCGACCATGGTGTTATTCGCTCGTTTTCAAGCGTAACGAGGTTCCTGTTCCATAGTCCTGTAAGGCCGTCGGTTTCAAATTTAAGCTCGCTCAGGTTAAACTCGGAATCGGCAAAAATGCCGCCCTGCCATTCGTCGCGCGCGAAAATGGGATCCGTGACGGTGAAGAGGGATTTACTGAAATTGAAATTTTCCTGCAGGCCCACAAAGACGCAGTCCAGGCTGGTGAGATATGCTCCTATTGCAGGGGTATAATATGCTCCCGGCCCGTCCGGATTCACTTTCAGGAAGAGGACTTTCTCCGGCAGACCGTCCACGTTTAACGTTGCTACGCTAAGCGTTTTTTCCTGCGGAGCCGGCGTTGGGTTTCCCTCGTCTTTAAGGCAGGAAATGCAGGCCAGAAGTACGCCTAAGGCTATGAAAGAATACTTTTTCACTACTTTATAGATAATCTTCAAAATACTGAGTTACTTTGTCCATCAGGTGTATGCGGTTGCGACCGAATACATTGTGCTTGGCAACGGGGTAGGGGAAGTAATCTACGGGGATTCCTAGGTCTATGCACTGCTGGATAAAGCTAAGGCTGTGCTGCCAGACAACGGTGTCGTCCACTGCACCCTGGCAGATCAGGAGTTTGCCTTTAAGTTTATCGGCCTTGTTTATGAGCGAAGTGGCCTGGAAGCCCTCCGGATTCGTTTCCGGGTTGTCCATGTAGCGCTCTCCGTACATTATTTCGTACCATTTCCAGTCTATTACCGGTCCGCCGGCCACACCCACCTTGAATACGTCCGGATACGTGGTCATGAGGCTTATTGTCATAAAACCGCCGTAGCTCCAACCGTGCACGCCTATGCGCTCCGAATCCACGTAAGGGAGGCTTCTGAGCCAGTTGATTCAGACCATCTGGTCTTCCATCTCTGCCTGGCCGCAGCGG
>JAGCWB010000145.1 GCA_017962065.1 Bacteroidales bacterium | reverse complement strand
GATAAACTGGCCGATGAAAAGTACCGCACCTGGGATTGGATATACGGCCACACGCCGGCAACCAACTTTAAATCGGCCCAAAAATTCAGTTGCGGAACGGTTGAGGCTCACTACACCCTTACCCATGGCGTGTTCTCGGCCCTGCATTTTACAGGTGATTTTATAGGTCGGAAACCGGCCGAAGAGCTGGCTTCACGACTTATCGGCCAAAAACCGGAAGCACTTATTAATGAGGATGTGAGCGCCTACTTCGACAACCTTTCCCCGGCCGAATTACTGCAATTATTTGGCGACTGCTGAATTTAGCTTTAGCGTTCGATGGGACCGCTGCCCAGCATTTCCTGGCCGTTGTACCATACGGCGAACTGCCCCGGGGATATTCCGCGCTGGGGCTGGTCGAAGAGGATGTAAAGGCCGCTTTCGCGCATGATTAAAGTTGCGCTTTGGAGTGGCTGGCGGTAGCGGACGCGTACGCGGTAGCGGCGGATTTCACCAGGGACCATATTCAGGTCTGTGCGGATCCAGTGGATTTCTGACAGTGCAATTCGCAGACAGAAACGGCTGAGTCCCTTGTGGTTATGGCCCTCACCAACATAAACCCGGTTGGCCTGGGTGTCTGTTGCAATAACAAAGACAGGGTCTGCGTGTCCGCCAATTCCAAGCCCCTTTCGCTGGCCGATGGTATAGAACTGTGCGCCCTCGTGGGTGCCGACAATCTTTCCGAAGGGGTTTTCCTTGTAACGGGTCTTTTTCACATGGTGCTTGCCGCT
This sequence comes from Bacteroidales bacterium, assembly GCA_017962065.1. Classification (GTDB taxonomy): domain Bacteria; phylum Bacteroidota; class Bacteroidia; order Bacteroidales; family UBA932; genus Cryptobacteroides. The sequence continues at coordinate 2,919 of JAGCWB010000145.1, read as the reverse complement.
GCGGTAGGTCTCCGTTTCAAAAGTAAGATCATAGTGAAGCGGGGTGGCCATTTTTTCCAGATCCTCATCTGTTAATGCGGCGATAATCTCTTCCTGGAACGGACTCACGCCAAGCGGTTTACCGTCGCTTGTCAGAACTTTTTCTTCCGGTGCATATTGCACGGTACGTTCCAGGCTTGCATCGGCCTTAAGCAGGCTGGTGAGTTTTTCCTGCTGCCAAACATAAAGCGGATCCTGGGCGTAGTACGGGTCAAAAACCTCCACCACCTGGCCTTCTACAGATTCCAGCTTTTGCTTCAGGAAAGTAGGCAGGTCCACCTTTCCAACAAAGCAGATTCCCTGCGAATCCTTCTTTTCGGCCGATGGAAGATCGGCCTCCTTTGCAATGCGCCGCACCTCCGGCTTCACGATATCGCCGATAGGGAACATCGCTTTACTAAGCTGCTCCTGAGTCAGTTGGCACAGGAAGTATGTCTGGTCCTTATTTGGATCGGCCCCTTCAAGGATGCGGTAAATTCCACTATCCTCCTCCTTCCGGCAATAATGCCCTGTAGCAACATAATCGGCCCCATATTTAAGGGCCACCTGAAGGAAGGCGTCAAACTTTATTTCCCTGTTGCACAGGACGTCCGGATTGGGAGTGCGGCCTTTGGAATACTCGTCGAACATGTAGTCCACCACCCGCTGGCGATACTGCTTTGAAAGGTCCACGAAATAGAACGGAATACCAATCTTGCGGGCAACCATTTCGGCCACAAAGCGGTCCTCTTCCCATTCGCAGTCTCCGTGGAGGGTAGTGTCGGCATCGTGCCAGTTTTGCATGAACATGGCAAAGACATCGTAGCCTTCCTGCTTAAGAAGGTACGCAGCCACCGACGAGTCCACTCCGCCGGAAAGCCCCACACAAACCTTTATTTTGCTTTTGTCCGTATTCACAGCCGCAAATTTAATCATTTTTCCGTGATCCGGGTGCATTTGGGGCCTATTATGTACCTGGGCGGGAAACAAACCGGCAGACAGTTGCTACAAACATAGGAAATTGCTATATTTGTAGAAATATATATATGTTATGGCAAGACCTGGAAAAACTATTGGATGGACTATCGCGATTATAGTGGCTGCAGCACTGGCGGGATTCCTGTATTTCAAGTTCTGGTGGGTGTTCAGCGACGGCACCAAAACCGGGGAACTCAATTCCCTCACTTATACCGGCTACCTGTTCAAGACCTATGAGGGTGAGATTATCCTCACAGGTTACGGCACCAAGAACGCAAACGGCACCGTTCAGTCCAAGAATTTCAAGTTCTCGGTGGCCAACAAGGAAGTAGCTCAGGAGCTTAAGAACATGACCGGCCAGAGAGTAACAGTGCATTACAAAGAGTACAAGGGCACCCTCCCCTGGCGCGGCTATGAAAAAGCAATAGTGGACAAAGTGGAGGAAGAGCCGATGAACTTTAATTCCACAGTTCCGGACGACAGCCAGTTCTTCCTGTAAAACCTTATGAAACAGCTATATACCCTGGCCTTAGCCATGTTGCTTTGCAGCATGGCCGCCGCTCAGAACAGCGTCATCGACTTCCGTGAAGCCCACAAAGGCAAGGACCTCACCATGGAAGAGGCCATCTACAAAGGTGTGGGCTATGCCCGCACTGCCGCCCAATGGCTGGACGCAGAGAATTTTGTGGTCTATAAGGACGGCCAATGGTATCAGGGCTCGGTGCAAAACCCTGTCCTGGAGCCTTTCAGGCCGGAAAACACAGACCAGGAAAAACCCAAATTCGACATACTGCAGGAAAACTATTCGCTGTACGGCATTAAGGGCGGAGAGCAGTTCGTTATCGGCCTTTCAGAGAGTGCCGATATTGTTTACGGCGGCACTGCAATGAGAAACGAGTTTGGCTTTACTCAGGGCTTTGAATGGTCGCCGTCCCACAGCAAGCTGGCTTTTTACAGGAAAGACCAGTCACGTGTCACGGATTTCCCCGTCCTGAATATCCAAACCCGCACCGGAGAGCTGGAGCTTCTGAAATACCCCATGAACGGCATGGACTCGGAACTCCTGAAAATCGGCATCTATGATTTCGAGAAAGACTGCACTGTATGGCTGGATGTAAATGATTTCACGGAAGAGCGTTACATCACCAACCTTGCCTGGAGCCCGGACGAAAAATATATTTACGCGCAGGTCGTGGACCGCAGCCAACATCACATGAGGCTTAACCAGTACAAGGTGGCCGATGGCTGCTTTGTCCGCACCATACTCACGGAAGACAACGACGCCTGGATCGAGCCTCTGGACCCCATCCGCTTCCTCAAAGGCCGCATGGACGTTTTCATCTACCGCACGGACAACAGGGACGGCTTCCGCAATCTTTATCTGGCCGATACCCTTGGCACAATCCGCCGCCTCATGGCAGTGGATGCCGATGTAACATATCTGGATAACGACGGAACCGAGGTATTCTATACATCGGCCGAAATATCCCCCGCCCAGAATCACCTTTTCAAAGTAGCCGTCAAACTTCCCCGCAAGGACGTTGTAAAAAAAGCAAAAATCGGCAAGCCGCAGCGGCTTACGGAAGGCCGCGGATGGCATACCGTCGAACTAAACCAAAACTGCAAATGGTTCCTGGACAAACGTAGTAACGTGCACACTCCGGCCGTAGTCTCGCTCAATTCTACAGACGGTAAAAAGCATATGGAACTGCACTCAGTGGCCGATCCTCTGGAAGGCTATGCTTCCTGCAAAGTGGAATTCGGCACCGTTCCAAGCGCCGACGGGCAGTTCCAGAATTACTATCGGCTCATATACCCCAAGGACTTCGACCCAGCAAAGAAATATCCACTGATAGTTTATGTCTATGGCGGCCCGCACAGCCCGATGGTGCAGGATACCTGGCTTGGACAGATTCGCATGTG
>JAGCWB010000144.1 GCA_017962065.1 Bacteroidales bacterium | reverse complement strand
TTGTGCAGGAGAGTTTCGGCGTTAACGCCTTAAAGTTAGGTCTTCGCTTTGCCATAGACGAAAGGGTTAACCGCAACGTCTTTGTCAAAACCAGCCTTTTCACCAAATATCCTGTCCTGGAGCTCAACTATACCAGGGCATTCCCGGGCATGACGCCATACGACGTGGACTTTGCAAAGGGCGTAGCCGTTATTACTTGGAATGTCCCGTCAACAATAGTGGGTTTCGGTCACCTGCATCTTGAGGCCGGCCAAATTTGGGGAAACGCCCCCTATCCCATGCTTAAGCTGCACGATGCCAACCAGACATTCTTCCTGGACCGCATGGCATACTCCTGCCTCAAGTACTACGAGTTTGTGTCGGACCGCTGGGTCTCCGGGTATTACGAGCATAACTTCATCGGAATACTGCTTGGAAAGATTCCGTGGGTTAAGCAGTGGGATCTTCGTGAGGTCGCAACTGTCAAGATGGCCTGGGGCTCCTTGTCGGACCATAACGGCAAAAACGCCATATTCAAGCTTCCGGCCGAAACCAACGTTGATACCATCGACAAGATTCCTTACCTAGAGGTTGGCGCCGGCATTTCCAACATCTTCAGCCTCATAAGGGTAGATGCGTTCTGGAGAATCACCCACCGCAGGCCCAGATGGCAGGACAATTTTGCCGTCACGGTTGGCATAGACGTAGAATTCTAAGGCATGAGACTGAATTTCGGGAAACTCTTTTCTATCGGCTCTCTGGCCGATTCAAAATGGACGGAAGCACGTGCCATGCGGTTATACAACATCCCGGATTATGCCTTTTCCTTCCTGATGGAGGGTGAAATCCTGGTGGAAGTGGACGGCCAGAGCATGCTTATCGCTCCCGGACAATTTGTGCTTATACCGGGGCATAAAGACATAATGGTGCGTTATTTCAAGGACTGCAAAGGCTATGACGGCAAATTCTCTATTGAGTTCCTTAAAGACGCTTCTTACCCGGTACTGCGCTCCGGCATGCCTCTTATTCAAAGTTTCTGGTTTGACGATGCTGTGTTCATCGGGGCACTTATGCATCGAATGTGCACAGCCCTTTACGACAAAGACAAAGCCTTCCTGCAAAGCGGCATGGACCTTATTCTTGGCCAGCTCAGGCCCGGCGGAAAAATGGCGGCGGTACCGGAAAAATTCCTCCAGATGGTATTCAGCCGGAAGGATGCGCCCATGTCTGTTGCTCAGTATGCATCGGCCCTTGGCGTAACGCCCAACTATCTTAACAAGACCGTTAAACACCATACGCACCGTACGGCCATAGACTGGATAGAAATTGCGCGCCTTAACCTGGCAAAGCAGCTGCTGCGGGATCCGGAAGTTCCAATCGTGGATGTGGCAGCCCGCACCGGCCTTGACGACCAGTCCTACTTTGCACGCTTTTTCAAGAAAAAAACGGGACTTACCCCTTCTCAGTTCCGGAATTCGGAATAATCCGTAACGGTTAGTACATCTCCGCTCACGCGGAACCTTACGTCGGCCCCGTCGAAGGGCATGGCGTATTCTTTATCCGGACTGTCCTGATATGCAGGACGCGGATCCAGGGCCAGGACTTCTGACAGAACCTTTCTTTGCCCTGGAGTAAAAGGAATACTGTCGGGTATAATAACCTTCAGTTTTTTCTCCGGAGCGCTAGCGGCAAAGCCGCACACGGCGTCCGGAAAGCTATCGGCATACGCAATGTAGGGCTTTATATCGTAAATTGGTGTGCCATCTACAAGATCGGCCCCTTTGACAATAAGCTGCTCATCTTCAATTGCGTCCAGCTGTACACAGGAAAGGCCCAGGGGATTGGGACGGAATGGCGAACGGGTGGCCCAGACGCCCATAGCTATATTACCGCCAAGTCTTGGAGGACGCACCGTGGGCTGCCACTCCCCTTTTGCCGGTTTGTTTGCGCTGAATCCCCATATCAGCCAGATATGGCTGAACCCTTCCAGACCCCTCAACGCCTCTTTCACGCCATACGGCTTGCAAAACACTATACGGCCGGTAATTTCCCCGGAAAGGGAACTTTGCCTGGGCACGCCGAATTTGGAGCCAAAAGGCCCCCTGTAATATGCAATGGGTTTAATTTTGAGGCTGTCCATTACGACAGATATTTTCCGTGACAGCGGCAATACCTTAGACCGCTGCCGCAGGGACATGGATCGTTGGGAGCAACGTGCGGGATTGCAAAGCCAAGCGGGAGGAAATCCGAATTCAAATCCCCGGCATAGCCGTCCGAAATAGTGGGTTCCGGCATGTTCCAGTGGGGATACTCCTCCTTAGATTCAGTTTGCTCCTGTTCCCTCTCCTTCCAGAATTCCCATTCGGCATGCAGCATTTTGCTCTTGGCCGAACTATAGCCGCAAAGCACCCATTTGGGAACGGAATCGGCATATTGGGCCACAATTTCGCAGCATGCAAGCCAGCTGGCAGAATCCAGTTCATGGCTCATGGGGCTGTCCATAAGCGGCTGGAAAAGGGCCTCGTTTATGCCAAAAGTGTACTGAGCCTCCATCCATGTGTCGTGCTCGGCCTTTACAAGGTCGTAGCCCTCATATCCCACGCGGCGATACATCTGCTCCAGGCGCAGGCCTTCCACGGTTTTAAGGCCGATAGTAAAGTAAGGTGCACCGCTGCCGGCCTCGCGGGCCTGTTGGTGCGTAAAAGTAGCGAAACGCTTTCTCTTGAGGGCTTCACGCTGGGTAAATATTTCTTCAATATTCTCCACGCATGGAGAGCACACATAGTCACCCCAGCTGTCAGTATAGCGGTACATCTTTACCAGCGGACTCTGATGAAGCATGCGGGTGAGTTCCGCATAATTCCCGCCATGGTGCGTTTCGTCGTACCACGCCATAATCATATCCACAAAGCGCTCCGTGGGGATAATACCATATAAATTAAGGTATCCCAGACCTATTCGCTCAAGCTCGTACTGGCCGCTCTTTTCCCCGCTGCGGATAACTTTTTCAATTTCCGGGGAAACTATATCGTACACCTCACGGCTTATCCACACTTTGTGGTAATTTTCGTCGGAGTCGTCATACTCCACTATGCCTGTGACTTCCAGAAGGGACGGATAGTCGGCAAAATCCAGATACTGGACTTTGTCCGGACCGGCATGTACAAGGTCCCTCAGAAGCCTTACGTCGCGCTCCATGAGATGCGACATCCACCTGCGCGGTTCCCCGCGCAGGTAGCTGTCCATCTGCTGAACCAACTGGCTTTTCCTAAGACGCGGGCTCAGGTCCTGTCCCAAAAGGCTGGCCAGATCCTGCAGCTCCATCTTCTGGAAGCCGTCCAGTATGGTATGAAGGTCACGCGTTTTCAAATCGTGTCTTGATATTTAAGAATAGGGTTACGGGCGGCCGTAGTTTCGTCCGGACGCGAAATTGGCGTGCAGTGCGGAGCATCGTGAAGCAGCTGAGGATCGGCTGCGGCTTCATCGGCAATCTTGCGCATTACTTCAATGAAGGCGTCTATGGTTTCCTTGCTCTCCGTCTCCGTGGGCTCTATCATGAGGGCCTGGTGGAAAAGGAGCGGGAAATAAATGGTGGGCGCGTGGAAGCCGTAGTCCAGAAGGCGCTTTGCAACGTCCAGCGTAGTGGCGCCGTGCACGTCGTCGTGAGCACCGTCGTTGATAAGGCCGTCGAACACGAATTCGTGCTTGCACACGCCTTCAATAGGCAATTTATACTTGTCCTTGAGGCACTCCTTGATGTAGTTTGCACTAAGCACAGAATACTGGCCCACCTTGCGCAGATGCTGCTTTCCAAGTGCGAGTATATAAGCATAAGCACGAAGGATTACGCCGAAGTTGCCGTGGAAACCGCTTACGCGAAGATCCGGGATGCAGTCTTCCAGATGTTTTGCAACACCCACGGGACCGCTGCCGGGACCGCCGCCGCCGTGTGGCGTGGAGAAGGTCTTGTGCAGGTTCAGGTGCATGATATCGAATCCCATGTCGCCGGGACGCACTACGCCCATGAGGGGGTTCATGTTGGCGCCGTCGTAATACAGCAGGCCGCCTGCATCGTGAACAAGCTTGGCAATGGTCTTGATTTCCGTCTCGAAGAGGCCCAGGGTATTGGGATTGGTCATCATTATACCCGCAACCTCGTCCGTAAGAAGCGGCTTAAGCGCCTCTACGTCAATGCGTCCGTTCTCAAGGGACTTGACCTCCACCACCTCCAGGCCACAGACTGCGGCCGATGCAGGATTGGTGCCATGGGCGCTGTCCGGGACAATCACCTTGGTGCGCTTGAGATCTCCGCGTTTGATGTGGTAGGTGCGCATTATCATGAGGCCGGTGAGTTCTCCATGCGCTCCTGCGCAAGGATCCAGGGTGAAGGTGTACATGCCGGTAATGGCTGCAAGCGCCTTGTTCATCTCCTGATACACCACGTTGGCACCCTTGGTAAGGCCCGCGTGCATAAGCGGATGCAGACCCGCAAAGCCCTGGAGGGCGGCCATTTCCTCGTTGATCTTTGGATTGTACTTCATGGTGCAGGATCCCAGCGGATAGAAGCCAGTATCCACGCCGAAGTTCATCTGCGACAAGTTGGTGTAATGGCGCACCACGTCGGGTTCGCTTACCTGAGGCAGGTTAAGGGCCGATTCGCGGCTTAACGCCGCAGGAATTTCCGGGGCCTGAGGGAACTTGTTCTACGGCAGGGAGAAGCCTGTGCGACCTTCCTTTGATAGTTCAAAATTGAGTTTGTCGTAATACTTCATAGCCTAGCCCTCCTTTACTATAGCCACCAGAGCGTCAATATCGGCTTTGGTGCGTTTTTCAGTTACACAGAAGCTCACATAGCCTTCTTCCGTATCCAGGGCGGCAAAGAAACCGGCTTCTTCCAGTTTCTTCTGCATCTGTCCGGGGAAAGCCTTGGGCTTAAGGACGAACTCTTTCAGGAAAGGCTTGTCCGGGAATACATCCTCGAACTTACCGGTCTTGAGCAGTTCGGCTTTGAGGTAATGGGCACCGTCGCTGCTAAGCTTGTTCACCTGCTTAAGGCCTTCCGGACCCATCAGGGACAGGTAAATGGTTACCCAAAGAGCCATGAGGCTCTCGTTGGAGCAGATGTTGGAGGTGGCTTTCTCGCGCTTGATATGCTGCTCGCGGGCCTGGAGGGTAAGTACGAATACGCGCCTTCCTTCCTTGTCCACGGTCTGGCCCACTATACGGCCGGGCATCTTGCGCATGTGCTCCTTCTTGACTGCCATAAAGCCCACGTAAGGACCGCCGTAGCACAGCGGAAGGCCAAGAGGCTGGCCGTCACCGACTGCAATATCGGCACCCCATTCGCCGGGAGTTTTAACCACTGCCAGGGCCGAGGGGTCGCAGTACTCTATGAGCACGCCTTTTTCTTCATGAACTGCATCGGCAAAACCTGTATGGTCTTCGATAATGCCAAAGCGGTTGATGGAAGGCACAATAACGCCTGCCACATCGTCCTTTGCAAGTTCGGCCTTAAGGGCTTCCAGACTGGTCTGGCCGTCCGTGGCGGGTACATAGCCAATCTCCACGCCGTGGAATTTGGCGTATGTTTCCACAACTTTGATCACGTGAGGCAAAAGGGCCTTGGAAAGCAGTACGCGGGTCTTTTTGCGGGCGCAGGCTATGGACATTTTCATTGCCTCGGCGGCGGCGGTGGGGCCGTCGTACATGGAAGCGTTGGAGACATCCAGGCCGGTAAGCTCGCAAATGAGGCTCTGATACTCGAAGATATAGCGCAGGGTTCCCTGTGAAATCTCACACTGGTAAGGCGTATAGGCCGTAAGGAACTCTGAACGGGAGCAAAGATAAGGGATTACCGCAGGAGTGTAATGGTCGTATGCGCCGGCGCCAACGAACACCTTGAGTTTGGCATTCTTAGCCTCCAGCGAAGCGAACCACTCACGGATTTCCTGCTCACTCATTGCATCCGGAAGGGCGTAAGGGCCCTTGTGGAGGAACTGGGCGTGTACGTCGCTGTAAAGTTCATCCAGGCTGCCAAGGCCGATGCGCTCCAGCATGGCCTTGATATCGGCCTCCGTATGCGGTAAATACGACAGTTGGGCCATATTATTCGCCAATCATTTTCTTGTATGCGGCGGCGTCCATAAGCTTGTCAAGTTCTGAAGGCATGGACATTTCCACCTTGATAATCCAGGCGCCGTATGCGTCTTCATTCACTTTTTCGGGGGCGTCTTCCAGTTCCGCGTTCACAAGCACCACGGTGCCGGAAACGGGGCTGATAAGCTCTGAGGAAGCCTTTACGCTCTCCAGTGCGCCGAATTCCTCACCTGCCAGAACATCGTCGCCTTCCTCAGGCATATCTACGTAGGTGATGTCGCCCATCTCTTTCTGGGCAAAATCCGTTACGCCAACATATGCGATGTTACCTTCCACTTTTACCCACTCGTGGGATTCGGAATATTTGAGTTCGTCAAGAATTTTGGACATAGTGTTATTTGTTTAATGGTTATTATTTCTTGTAATTTGTCTGGTAGAAACGCTTTTTGACCACCTTTCCGGGGAAAACTTTTTTGCGGATACGGATGCAAAGAGGCGTATCCAGGGCGCTGTATTCCTTCTTTACAAGGGCAAAGCAAATGCTCTTGTCCAGGGAAATGGAATGATAGCCGGTGGTAACCACGCCAACTTCCTCACCTTCCGGAGTCTCAACGGGATAACCGGCGCGGGGAATGGCCTTGTCTTCAATCTCAATGCCCACAAGCTTCTTCTCAAGGTTTCCGGCCTTCTGGTCCAGAAGGGTCTCCTTGCCGATAAAGTCTTTCTCGTACTTGCAGAACATGCCAAGACCTGCCATTACAGGGCTGATTTCCGGGCTTAGTTCGTCGCCGTAAAGAGGAAGGCCTGCCTCGAAACGAAGGGTGTCACGGCAGCCAAGGCCGCAGGGCTGGACACCTGCCTTGAGGAACTTGTCCCAAATCTCTACGATATTCTCGTTGGTGGTATAAAGTTCAAAACCGTCTTCTCCGGTATATCCGGTGCGGCTCAGAATAAGACGTTCTCCATTGTACTCCACGTCGCAGAAGGTGTAGAAACCAAGATCGGCCGCTTCTTTGTAGCCAAGCACTTCAATGATGGTTTTCTCTGCTTCCGGGCCCTGGAGGGCGATCTGACCTATGCGGGGAGATGCATTGTCCAGCTTGCAGTCGAAGCCCTTGGCATGCTCCTGGATCCAGTCAAAGTCCTTGTCGATGTTGGCGGCATTCACTACCAGCAGGAAATGGTTGGCCAGATACTCACGGTAAACAAGAAGGTCGTCCACGGTGCCGCCGTCAGGATAGCACATCATGCCGTAGAGGACTTTTCCGGGCTCGTATCCACGGATATCGTTGGTGAAGATGTGGTTGATGAAAGCCTCCGCCTCAGGGCCTTTTACGAAGATTTCGCCCATGTGGGAAACGTCAAACATGCCAACTTTCTGCCTTACGGCATTATGCTCTACTGTGATGCTGTCGTACTGGATGGGCATCATGAAGCCTGCAAAAGGACTCATTTTGGCCCCCAGGGCAACGTGGGAGTCGTAAAGGCAGGTTTTCTGGAGCTGCTCCAGCGGTATTAGGTTTTCTGACATGGTTTATAAATGTTTAATTATGTGTTTATACAATTCTATGTTTGTTTCCAGGTTTATCCTCAAGTCCTCCGGCGTTGCACCTTTGCTGGGTGCCATTTCTCCGCATATATCTATGGCCGATATAACTACAGTGCCGTCCATCAGCCGGGAAAGGATATCTTTCATCTGCTCCAGCGTATGGCTTCCCTGCGTCCAGTCCGTGCGCGAGCAGCTGCGGTCCATTATGTCCTTGTCCAGCGACACATATACCCTCTCTCCCCTCCTTTGCTCCAGCCATCCTTCCGGAATATCGGCCGGGCAGCCTTCCGGGCCTATTGTGAGCACGCTTTTAAGCATGCCGTTGTGCTCCTGCATCTCCTTTACCCAGCTTCCGCAGCTTAGCACTCCTCCAAATGCCGGTTCCTGATTGTCTGGATGGTTGTCCATCAGCACCAGGTGGAACGGCTCTTTTTCCCTAAGGGCCAGAAGGTGAGTCATGTAATGGTAGTCTCCGCTGTCTATCCATCTTAATGCCGGCAACTCTATCGGCAGGGCTTTTCCTATATGCTCAGCCGCAGCGGCGTCGCAATAACAGCAAGTGCCCTCCACATCCTTCAAATCCACTATCAGCGGCTTATCGGCTTCATTATTAAGCCACCCAAGGAAGCCTTGCGCCCCATAAGTTCCGCTAAAATCTGTTACCATTACATTCATCTTTCAAATATAGCTATTTTTTATTACTTTTGTAGAGTAATTATTTACTTTATGCACTCCATGCCAGACTTTCCGGTTTCTATGCCGGCGATGATTATCTGGGCCGTCATTCTGCTGGCGGTCACCATAGGTTTTATAATGCTTCTTATCCGGCTTAACCGCAAGGGAAAACGGCTGGCGATAGTGGGGATTTTCGCCCTTCTGCTCATTCTGGGCACGGCCATCCATGTGGTCCTGCTGGCGCGTTCCTCCCATACGGTAACGGACGGCAACTGGATTCAGCTAACCCTGGTGTCTATGGTGGCGGGCCTTGAGATGTTCATCGGCCATACTGTAGTGTTCGACGACATAATTGCCGCCGTGATCTTCCGCGAACCGGGGCTCATGATAGCTTATATCAGCATTTTCGTGCTCATCATTACTTTTACGTTGAGCATGGTGATGCTGGTTATCCCGCGCCGCCTCAAGGACCGTATCTGGCTTGCAAGGAACGCGCGGGAGGCACGTAAAAACCGCAAAAACCACATTTTCCTTGGCCTGGACGTCCATTCCAAGGTATTTGCCGGCACTATATTGAAAGAATGGGAGGCCGATAAAGAAAAGAGCGACCAGGGCAACGTCATACTGGTGGAATTCCCGGAGGCCGCGGGTCACAAGAGCGAGCTGTCAATTGGAGAACTCATAACCAACATCTTCGGCCGCCAGCGGGCGCTTTCGCTGGAAAAACAGCTGGGCAGCAATAAGTTCGTGCTTCTTAAAGGCCACATGCCGGAGGGAGAAAACGCCGATAAGAATCTCTGCTGCGCCATCGGCCTGGAGGGACTGAGTCCATGGCTGGCAAATCCTCGCACCACTTTATATGTGGTATCCCCCAACGAAGATTCTAACATGAAGTTGCTTAAATACCTTACTAACGACCCTGCCCTAAAAGCCAAGGTAATGTGCTATAGCAACCGCATGAACAGTTACACCTCGCTCATGGCGGCAATGGGAGACCGCATACGCATACTGAACCTCCCGGAAATGTCGTTTAACGAAATCAAGCAAAACAGGCTCTTTCTGCATCCTGTCCATTATGCCAATATGGCAAGGGACGCCAAAGGACAGCCTCTGGGCTACGTTAAATCGCCCAGCACTTCTCTTATCATCGGCTTCGGGGAAACCGGCCAGGAGGGCCTGCGCTATCTGTATGAATTCGGCTCATTTGTAGGGAAAGACCTGGAACCCGTTCAGAATACTTATAAGGTATATGACCCGAACATCAATTCCATCAAAGGCGACTTCCTTACCCGCACGCCGGCTTTAAGGTACGGTGCCAATATCGAGTGGTCGTCGTCCACCATGGGGACGTCGCAGTTCTGGCTCGAATACGCCATGATGCTGCCTTCGCTAAGCTATGCGATCATTGCGGTGGGCAAGAGCGTCAAGAACGTGGAAATGGCCGTCCAGCTGCTTCAGGAGGCCGCCCGCTACGGAAAAGACCTTTCCAAACTGTGCATACTGGTAGGCGCACATGAGGCCGATGAAAACATGCTGGAACTCATAGACTTCTACAACAGGAGTTACTGCCCGGAAGGGGTTGCGGTAATACATCCATTCGGATTGCCCGGCACAATCTGGAACCTGGATGTAACCAGCGGAAAGAGCCTCAAGAAAAAGGCCCTGGAGTGCGCCCCCAGTTTACAGACGGGCGATCCCAAAGAACTCTGGCGTCAAAGGAGCGAGAGCATACGCAACCGTGGCGGAAACGAACTTCTGAACCGTCAGGAACTTCATCGCAAACAGTTCGGCGACATCAGCCGCAGCCTGTTCACGCATACCCTTATCCAGCTGTGCCCCGCCGCCACGCGTGAGATTGCCGCCGATATTCCGGACACTATGGAAGATGGCGAAAAACTGCACTACAAAGGCGACAAAGCCAATTATTCCATTCTGGAATACCTCGCAGCCACCGAGCATCTGCACTGGATGCACGCCCTTGAAGCCGCCGGCTACATAGACGGCGCCGGCAAGCAAGACGAGCTGAACAAGAGAATTCTGAACCTTGTCCCCTACCCGCTCATCCCCACCGAACAAGCCCGCCACCTCTGCTGGCTGGCAGTAAAAGCCGCGCTAGTTTCTAAACTGGATTAGCAGCAGGAAGGAGGTTTAATTTTGGCCTTTCAGGGCTACCTTTATCAAATAATGGGTGAGGAAGGCGATGGCGGTGCCGATTGCCAGGCCGTATAGTGAGCCAACCAGAACATCGCAAAGGATGTGGGCGCCAAGGACGACACGGCTGGCCGATACAAGGACGGCCCATCTAAAATCGCCCCAGCCATATGCCTTGTAACTGTG
>JAGCWB010000143.1 GCA_017962065.1 Bacteroidales bacterium | reverse complement strand
TCCCAACACGGCGTCGCTGGAAGATCTTATGAGTCTGGGATTCAGCGAGAAGCAGGCGCAGGCAATTGACAATTATCGGCAAAAGGGCGGCCGATTCCGCCGGTCTTCGGACTTTGCAAAAAGCTACGTTGTGGCCGATACCGTGTACGAAAGGCTCAAGCCCTATATCGACATCCCTAAACTTGACATCAATACAGCCGACAGTACGGCGCTTCTGGATCTGCCGGGTATCGGCCCTTATTTTGCCGGAAAGGTTGTGCAGTACCGTGGTTTGCTTGGCGGCTATTCGTGCAAGGAGCAGTTAATGGAAATATACCATTTTGACAAGGAGAAATTCGATGGTCTGCAGGACCTCATAACCTGCTCTGAGCCGCAGCCTTTTGCCCTTTGGACGCTCCCGGAGGACGATTTGTCCCGTCATCCCCACATCTCCAAAGCCGAAGCCCACGGCATAGTCATTTACCGTAATCATAACAAGCCCGAAGACTGCACGCTTGAGGCCCTACTAAAAGCCGGCGTGCTCTCTGAGGAACACGCCAGCCGTCTGAAGCTCTGTCTTATTGCTCCGACAGCCGCCTCCTCTTCGCCGGAATAGACGCCGTATCCCGCATTTTTGCACTTTTTTGCGGGATGGCGCGTCGTGACAACCTGGCATCCCCCATTTTGGGCTTTTTTTGCGGGATGACGCGTCAAAAGAGTGCAAATAATTTGACCAAGTTTGCAACATTTCGTAAATTTCTCCGTTTATTAGGTAGAGGCAAACGAAAAATGACACGTCAGGAAGCAACAGTGTTTTACAGGACACACAGCAGGGTTGTTTACAATACGGCGCTGCGTATCCTTGGAAACGAGGCCGATGCAGCCGAGGTTATGCAGGATACGCTTCTGAAATACCTCTCCGGCGGTGTCAGGAGCGGGAGCGAGGCGCAGGCCGCTGCGTGGCTAAGAACCACCTGCATACGCAAGTCAATTGACCGGCTGCGCTCCAATAACAAGTATCCCGCCTTTGTGAATGCCGATGACCTGATGGATGTGCCGGAAGAAGAAAGCATGGACCTGCCAAGCATTGAACAAGTGCATCTTGCAATGAAATCCCTTCCGGAGCCATACTCTCTTGTGCTTAACCTTGTACTGATAGAAGGCCTTAGCTATAAACAGATTACGGACATCACCGGTCAGAAGGAGACAACTCTCCGTTCCATTTACGCCAGAGGCCGGCAAAAATTAATGAAAACCCTTACGAATCATGAATAATTTAGAGGAATACATACGCGAAAACGCGGCACGGCTGGATACAGCCCTTACGCCGGAAAGTGCAGAAGAAATGTTCCTTCTGCGCTGGAAGGCCGGCCAGAAGTCCAGGACAAGACGAATCTTCTTTTATTGTCTGAGCGTGGCCGCAGCTGTAGCATTGCTTGCAGTGCTGCCATGGAAGTATTTCAATAACAGTCCAAACGCTGTATATTCCCGATATCTGGCATCCGTAGCCGATGCCTGGGAGGTTGTGGGTGAAAACGAAGAAGCGGCACAAATGCTGAGCAGCCTTACCTACGAAGCCGTTCCGCTGGCCGATCAGTTGCCGGAAGATTTAAGTCCCCGGGAGCAGGCCGAAATCCTGAATGCTTATTACGGAGAGCTGCTTGAAGGTGTTAACAAGATAGTTAAAACAATTAAATAACAGAACCATGAAAAAAGTATTTGCAGTTTTATGCGCCCTGATGGCCTTCTCGGTCATGGGCATGAAGGCCGAAGAAGCCTCAAAAGAAGCCGAAGTGCTCACCAAGAATTACGATCTCAAAGATTTCCATGGCCTGGCTGCCGGGGACTCATTCAGTGTAAACCTGGTCCAGGACAGTGAATGGCATGTTGAACTTGAATACAGCGACTTTCTGGAGAAATACATTGATGTAAAAGTTAAGGACGGCGTGCTGCGCCTCTACCTCAAGGATGTTCCTGCTTCTGTCCGTAATTCAAGGAAATACAAGGAGGATAAGGTGCTGAAAGCTACGGTTCACATGCCCGATTTAAACAGGCTGTACCTTAGCGGCGCTGCCAAACTGTGGCAGGATGGCAAATTCTCTGTCCCCGACCAGGATTTCCGCCTGGAACTCTCCGGCGCATCATCGGCCGATAACCTGAAAGTAGATGCCCGTACCGCACGCCTGGCCATTAGCGGCGCTTCCAAGTGCAAAAGCCTGCAAGGCGCTTACGAAAAAGTGAAAATGGAAGTCTCCGGCGCAGCAAAATGCGAGATCAATGCCGCTGCAACGGATTGGGACGTAGTTGTTTCCGGTTCCGGAATAGTGGAAATGGGCGGTGCCGAGTGCAATGTTATTGACATAGAGACCTCCGGCGCGGCAAAGGCAAAAGTTTATGTTCCTTCGGCCCAGTTACGTTACGAAGGCACGGGAGCATCGGCCATGAACGCCATAGATGCCCCTACCACTTCAGCAAGAGTGGAACTGTCAGGCGCCTCCTCCTGCCGCGTTGCCGTAAAGGATAGCCTGGATGTAGAAGCCTCCGGCGCCTCTACATGCCGATACAAAGCCATAAACGGCAGCCTGCTCCATTCCAAATTCAACATCTCCCGCGGCTCCAAAGTATCGGAGCTGTAGAAGCGCACAAAATCGGCCCTTTTTGTGCGGCTCAAGGCAAAATTGGCTATCTTTGCATTATGAAAGAAAGACTGCTTGGGAAAACGCCGGAGGAGTTAAAGGCAATTGCCGTGGAGGTGGGGCTGCCCGCCTTTGCGGGGAAGCAGATTGCCCAGTGGCTGTACCAGAAGCGCGTCAGGAGCATACAGGATATGACAAACCTGTCCAGGCAGGGCAGGGAAGCACTGGCTAAAAAGTATGAGGTGGGCATGATAGAGCCCACGGATGTACAGACATCGGCCGATGGCACCCGCAAGTACCTTTTCCCGGTCAATACAGGCAAAGAAGAGTTCTGCGTAGAGGCTGTGATGATACCGGACGGGGACAGAAAAACGCTGTGTGTAAGTTCCCAGGCCGGATGCAAGATGGGCTGCAAGTTCTGCATGACAGGACGCCAGGGCTTTCACGGCAATCTTTCTCCGGCCGATATTTTAAGCCAGTTCTTTGCCATCGAAGAAGCGGCCGATCTTACAAACGCCGTATTCATGGGTATGGGAGAGCCTCTGGACAACTGGGATAACGTAAAGCGTGTCATAGAGATACTCACCGAACCCTGGGGCCTGGCATGGAGCCCTAAACGCATAACGCTAAGCACCATAGGCGTTCTTCCATCGCTTAAAAAGTATCTGGAGGAGAGCAAATGCCATCTGGCAGTGAGCCTTCACAATCCTTTCCCGCAGGAAAGGGGAGAACTTATGCCGGTGGAAAAGGCATGGCCCGTTACGGAGGTGGTGCGCCTTATTAAGCAATATGACTTCACCGGCCAGCGCCGCGTAAGTTTTGAATATACGGTTTTCGAGGGCTGGAACCACTCGGCGCGCCATGCTGCGGCTCTCAAGAAACTCCTTTACGGCCTTGAATGCCGCGTCAATCTTATCCGTTTCCACAAGATTCCGGACTTCCCGTTCGGCCCGGCCTCTGCAGATAAAATGGAGGCATTCAGAGATAAACTTAACTCCGAAGGCTTAACAGCTACAATACGCGCTTCCCGCGGTGAGGATATTTTTGCAGCCTGCGGCCTGCTGGCAGGAAAACACAACAAGCTATGAAAAAGGTATTTACGCTCATATTGGCCGCCATTATAGCATCGGCCGCCTATGCCCAGAATATTCAGAACGCACCGGAGTCATCCACCTTCGGCCTGGACGAAAAAGACGCTGCGGCTGTACGTGAAATCCGCTACAAGATGGCCCAGATACGCAAGACCAGGCCCACCGTGGCGCTGGTTCTTTCCGGCGGCGGCGCCAAAGGTGCGGCAACCGTGGGCGTGCTCAAGTTTATGGAGCAATACGATTTCCCCATCGACATGGTTGTGGGAACAAGTATCGGCGGTCTTGTGGGCGCCATTTATGCCCTGGGCTACGACGCCTCTTATCTGGAGGACCTTTTCAAGGAAATGGACTGGAGCGTTGCCTTAAGCGATAAGGTAGATAAAAAGTATATCCCTTATTCAAGGCTGCGCTACAAAGAGAAATACCTTCTGTCGTTCCCGTTCTACTACAAGGCCGAGGACTACAAGAACTTCCTTGCGGGAGACATGCCGTTTGCCGCCGGGCGTTCTCGCCAGATTCACTTGGGCGCCGAATCCGACTCCGACGACGGGCGCGGAGACCTTTCCTCCATTGCCCGCGGCAACCTTATGGGAAGCCTTCCCAGCGGCTTTGTCTTCGGCCAGAATGTGAATAATATAATAACCTCGCGCACAGTTGGTTACAGCGATTCTACAAGCTTCTTCAAACTGCCCATCCCCTTTGCCTGTGTAGCAACGGACATGGTTACCGGCAGAGCCAAAATCTGGCACAACGGTTCCATTAACCAGGCCATGCGTTCCACCATGTCAATCCCCGGCCTCTTCGCCCCCGTGCGTACGGACGGTATGGTGCTGGTAGATGGCGGCATGCGCAACAACTTCCCCGTGAACATCGCCCGCCAGATGGGGGCCGATATTGTAATCGGCATAGACCTTTCTACCAGCGGCAGCAGTTCGTCGGACGATGTCCAGAACCTTGGTGACATCATGATGGCTACCATGAACCTGTTTGACGATGACGCTTTTAACATGAACGTCAGGAACGTGGACGTGCACGTGCATCCGGACCTTGCGGGATATAACATGCTAAGTTTCAACCGTACGGCAGTAGATACCATGTTCATAAGGGGATACAAAGCCGCCGAGGCCATGAAACCGCAGTTTGACGCGTTGCGCAAGCGTCTTGGAAAGGCCGGCCGTCACCTGAACGGCAAACCGGCCACGGATATCGGCCAGCAACCCGTTGTGATAGAAGGGATTGATATAGTCGGCGTGGATGAGAGAGAGGCCGAGTACCTTCTTTCCAAAATGAGCGTTAAGCCGGGAATGATTGTGAACAGGGAGGTGATAGAAAACGACATCGCCGTCATATTCGGCAAAGGGGCCTACGATTACGTTACATATGAGCTTAGAGGAAAACAGGATCCCTACCGCCTGCGCGTACTCTGTAAAAGGGGCCCCATGCACCAGATAGGCTTTGGCGCCCGCATAGACTCGCAGGATATTGTGTCGCTGCTTCTTAACGTTGGCTTTTACACCAATGCCATGCGCGGCTCGTCGGTGGACATTACTACCAGGATAAGCTTGAATCCCTATCTGGACGTCCACTACGCATACAATGCGCCAAATTTTGCCACTTTCAACGTAAGGGCCAGCGGCAAGTATCTGAGCCGAAGCGAATTATTAACCCTTGACGGTGATCGTTTCGACTACAGACTGCTGGACGCTACGCAGGAACTATTCCTGTCCAACATGCACTGGTCGCTCATTGATGTCAATCTTGGTATCAAGAACACATTCGCCAAGGTATTCGACAAACTTGGTCCCGATGATATTGGCGTAAATTATTTCGTGGAGGAGAACAATCAGGATTATCTTGGTGTCTTCCTGGATGGCCGCGTAGAAACCCTGGACCACGGTTATTTCCCTACTAAGGGAGTTTCGGCCGGACTTAGGCTGGACGCTCAGGCCGATGTCCTGTACAAAGGGGATAGCCGTCCATGGACAATGACGGTTACGGCCGACGGAAAATTCCCCTTTAGCTTTGGTAAGCTGACGTTCATCCCGCAGTTTAACACCAGGTTCATATTCGGCCCGTCCGCTCCGTTGCTTTATGCAAATACCATTGGTGGCGACATGCCGGGCCGCTATCTGGATCAGCAACTTCCTTTTATCGGCTTAAATGACGCTCTGCTTGTAAGAGATCACGTGGTTTTGGCCCGCCTGGATGCAAGATATAAGATTTTCAAAAACCATTATGTGGCGCTCATGGGCAACGTGGCCTATAATTTCGATGGTTTTGACGAGAGCTTCCTAAATGGACAGTTCATAAGCGGCATAGGTCTTGGCTATGCGTATAACTCCATTGCCGGCCCGCTCAAACTCCAGGTGCACTGGTCAAGTTTTACCAAGCGCGTGGGCCTGTACCTTTCCATGGGATATAATTTCTAGGCCTATGGAAACTCCGGAGTTCACCCGCATACTGTCCCGCCTTCAGAAGCAATGCTCCAAGGCGGAATATTGCAGTGCCGATGTGTTCCGGAAAGCCCTCAAGGCATTTGAGGGGGACAGGGAAGCCGCAGCCAGAGTTCTGTCTGAGCTGGTGCAGGACCGCTATGTGGACGACTCCCGCTATGCCTCTGCCTTTGCCCGTGAAAAGGCCTCCATACAAGGCTGGGGCCCGGTAAAAATCCGCTTCCAGCTTCGCGCAAAAGGCATTTCGGAAGAAGCCATCACCGCCGCCATAGCCGAAATTGAGCCTCAAAAGGCCGATGATAAACTGGAGCGCCTGCTCCAAACTAAATCCCGCAGCCTGGAAGGAGACCCTCAGAAACGCCTGAAACTTATAAAATTCGGCCTTTCCCGCGGCTACGAGTACGATGCGGTTGAGGCTGCGCTTGCAAAATTGAGTTCAAAGCGCTAACTTTGCGCCCAGCTTGGCAGGACGATCTGTCGCGGTCCTTTTGGGCCGAGGAAAGTCCGCACAGGACAGGGCACCCGTCTGTGGAAAGCACAGTGGGGAGTAATCTTCAAATAGCGTAACAGAAAATAACCGCCGGAGTTTTTTATTTTTTTCTCCGGTAAGGGTGAAAACGCGGGGTAAGAGCCCACGACGTTGTATGGCGACATGCCGCGGGTACGCTACCGGGCCTGCAAGACCAAATATACCGGCAGCCGAGGGCTGCCCGCCTGATGCCGGGGGGTAGGTTGCGCCAGATAAATGACAGATTCAAAAACAGAAAGCGGCTTACGGCCCTGCCAAGCTTTT
>JAGCWB010000017.1 GCA_017962065.1 Bacteroidales bacterium | reverse complement strand
GAGTCATAGGCCAGATAGAGACGCATACGGTGGCTGTGTGTGAAGTATGAGCCTTCCCAACTGATCTTATGGAGAGGATCAGGGTATGTTTTGCCGTCACCATAATAATAGACATCGCCGAATGCTCCGGCCTGGAAGCCGTTGTCTACGGAAAAAGTAGCTGTAGGCAGGACGCCAAAACTCCAGCCGGTCTTCATTTCTTTCTCTTCCTGTGCAAACAGGACTGCTCCTGCTGCAAGAATAGATGCAAGTGTTAGGATTAGTTTTTTCATTATAGTTGTTTTAGTGTGGTTTTAGTCTATTTATTTCACCATGCCGCTGAAACCCATGAATGCAAGGGCAAGGATGCCGACGCTGATGATTGCGATGGGAACGCCCTTGAATGCCTTGGGGACGTCGTTCAGTGCCAGATGCTCACGGATTCCCGCGAAGATGACCATTGCAAGGCCGTAACCCAGTGAAGTTGCAAAGGCAGACACCAGCGCCTGGCCAAGGTTAAGCATACCTCCGGGAACAAAGGAGAATTCCTTGGTGACAACATTGATAGCAACGCCCAGCACCGCACAGTTGGTGGTGATAAGGGGCAGGAAAATACCCAGAGCCTGATACAGCGAAGGAGACACCTTCTTGAGGACGATTTCCACCATCTGCACCAGCGCCGCAATCACAAGGATGAAGGCTATGGTCTGGAGAAACTCTATCTGGAAAGGCACCAGCAGGTACTTGTTCACAAGGAAAGTTACCAGCGTGGCCAGCGTAATCACAAAGCACACGGCCATGGACATTCCGGTTGCGGTGGACAGTTTATTGGAAACGCCAAGGTAAGGGCATATTCCCAGGAACTGTGCCAGGACGATATTGTTGACGAAAATCGCCGATATTATAATAAGGAAGTACTCCATAGCCTAGTTCTTTTTGAAAAGTTTATTGAAAAGGACCATGAGGTAGCCCAGGCACAGGAAAGCGCCGGGAGCCATCACGAAGGCAAGCATGCCGTCTCCCCCGCCGATGAAGTTCCACCCGAAGGCGCTTCCGGAACCGAGTATCTCACGCACAAGGCCAAGCACGGTAAGGGAGCATGTGAAGCCAAGGCCAACACCCAGACCGTCACAGGCGCTTTCCAGAACGCCGTGCTTGTTGGCAAAAGCCTCGGCCCTTCCAAGGACTATGCAGTTAACCACAATCAGCGGAATAAACAGGCCCAGCGTCTCATACATGGCCGGAGTGAACGCCTGCATCAGAAGCTGCAGCAGCGTCACAAATGTGGCGATGACCACAATGTACACCGGAATGTGGACCTTGTCAGGCACCACAGGCTCCAGTGCCGATATTGCCATATTGGACAGCACCAGCACAAACAGCGTCGCCAGTCCCATGGACATTCCGTTTATTGCCGATGTGGTTGTTGCCAGCGTAGGGCACATGCCCAGCAGCAGGACAAAAGTGGGGTTGTTCTTGACAAGCCCGTCTCCGATAAGTCTGAGTTTACTCATGGCAAATAGCGTTAAAGGTATCCAGGGCGTTAGCAACAGCCTGAGTGTAGGCACGGGACGTGATGGTGGATGCAGTGATGGCATCCACGTCGCCGCCGTCTTTGGTCACGGAGAGTTTCTTCACTGAAGGGTTGAACCCCCTCCACTGGTCCATGAACCTGCCGTCAGTAGTGCACTTGGCACCAAGGCCGGGAGTTTCGCTGTGTGAAAGCACTGAAGAGTTGTACACAACGCCGTCAGGAGTAATGCCCACCATCAGGGAAAGAGCTCCGCCAAAGCCGACGGTTGACGATTCAATCGCATAGCCCACCACGGCATCTCCGTCTGTAGCCTTGTAATAATGGCCATCGGCGTTATATTCCAGATCCGAGAAATGGGGCAGTACCTGAGCTATAGCCCGGTTCTGCTTTTCTGCAGTTGCCTTTTCGATAGGATCCTTGGTAAGGACGTATGCGCCGCCCAGAACCGCAGAGCAGAACAGGCAGGTAAGTCCCAATACCAGGACCATGTTGGTAAGATTTGATTTTACTGCCATGGCTATTTCCTCCCGAATTTTTTCTGGTGGAACCACATGTTAAGAAGAGGCACCACGGAGTTCATGATAAGGATGGCAAAACTGACGCCTTCCGGATAAGAGCCGAAGTAGCGGATCATCATGGTCAGGAAGCCAATTCCCACACCAAATACAACCCCGCCCCAGAGGCTCATGGGGCTGGTCACATAGTCCGTGGCCATAAAGCATGCGCCGAGGATAAGGCCGCCGGTAAGCAGGTTGAACAGAGGGCCGGTAAAACGGTCAGGATTGATTCCCCAGAAGATGAGCGCCGTGAGGGCCACTGTGGCAAATATACTGAGGGTAATCCAGGGCTTGATAACCTTGCGGATGCACAGGTACACAAAACCGGCAAGAAGTGCAAGCGCACAGGCCTCTCCTGCGCTGCCGCCAAGGTTTGCAAAGAGCAGGTCTTTGTAATTGTATGCGGCAGTCAGGTCCTGGACCGATGCTCCGGAGAGCAGGCCTTCCTGGATGGCGCCAAGCGGAGTGGGGCCGGAAACTGCATCCACAACTCCTGCGGGAGCACCCCAGGTTGTCATGTATGTAGGGAAGGAAACCAGCAGGAACACTCGTCCCACAAGTGCCGGATTCCATATATTCTGGCCGATTCCGCCAAATGTCAGTTTGGCTACGCCGATGGCCACAACAGCGCCGGTCACCACCACCCATAGCGGAGTGGTATATGGAAGGTTCAGTGCCAGCAGCATACCGGTGATAACCGCGGAGAAGTCCCCTATCGTTGACGGCTTCTTTAGCATGAACCTGGTAACTGCCCATTCAAGAAGCACACAGGAAGCAACGCTCACTGCCATGAGGAGTACTTCCCTCCAGCCATAGAACACGAATGAGCATATGGCTGCGGGAATAAGGGCAATAACTACATCCAGCATCAGGCTCCTGGTGGAGTCCTTGGAGTGGATGTGAGGTGAAGGTGATACTAATAACTTGCTCATAGTCAGTTATTTTTTAGATTCCTCTACTGCGCTCGGAATGACAGGAGCGGGTTTTGCGGCTTCTGTGGCAGCTTTTGCAGCTGCGGCACGGGCGCGGATTGCACCAAGGACAGCGCCCTTGGCCTGGCGGATGTGGTCCAGAAGAGGTATGCGCGCAGGGCAGGAATACAGGCAGCAGCCGCACTCGATGCAGTCCTGGACAGCGTTCTGCTCCAGGGCTTCAAGGTTACCCAACCTGGCATGCCGGATAAGAAGGAACGGTTCCAGGCCCATGGGACACGCATCGGCACATTTGCCGCAACGGATGCAGTTACCCTCTGGCGCGCGCCTGGTCTGCTTCTCCGTTAGGAAAAGAATTGCCGATGTTCCCTTGAGCGTGGCTGCGTCAAGGTTAGAAATTGCCCGGCCCATCATGGGACCGCCGCTTATGACTTTAACAGCATCGGCAGGCATACCGCCAAGGCAGTCAATTATATAACTGATGGGAGTACCAACCCTGAACCGGATGTTTGCCTGACGGGGGAAACACTCTCCCGTCACGGACAGGACATTGTCTATCAGGGGCTTGTTCTTCTGGACGGCATCGTAAACAGCCAGAGCGGTACCTACATTCTGGACCACGGCACCAACGCTGATGGGAAGGGCGCCGGAACCCACCTGGCGATGCATTACGGCATCGATCAGCTGCTTCTCACTGCCCTGAGGATAACGCATCTTCATGGGCATGACGCTGATTCCGGCGTAACCCAGCCTGGCAATGACCTCATTTATATGGGCGATGGCCTCCGGCTTGTTTACCTCGATGGCGATGGTGCAGGGAACGCCTCCCATTACCTTGCTGAGGATGGCAGCACCCACTACCACCTGCTCTCCCTTTTCCAAAAGGACACGGAAGTCGGAGGTAAGGTAGGGCTCGCACTCGCAGCCGTTGATGATGATCATCTCGCACTTTGATCCGGGAGGCGGGGAAAGCTTCACATGTGTAGGGAAGGTTGCGCCACCAAGGCCCACTACGCCGGCAAGGCGGATCTTTTCAATAATAGCCTTGTTGTCCTCCGGCAAATCGGTGACAAGAGTGTCTGAAGTGTCGATTCCATCGGCCCATTCATCGCCCTCAACCGCAATTTCGATGCACATCTGGGGATTGCCGGCAAGGTCCGGGCGCGGGGCTATGGACTTCACCGTTCCGCTCACGGAAGAGTGGATAAAGGCCGATACAAAGCCACCGGGCTCTGCAATCGGCTGGCCCACCTTCACCTTGTCCCCAACAGCCACGATTGGCTTAGCCGGGGCACCGATGTGCTGGGACAGCTGCAGGTACACGCTTGGAGGAAGGGGCAGCTGCTCTATGGCGCATTCCCTTGAAATCTTGCTGTCGTGCGGGTGTACCCCGCCTATTGAAAATGTATGCTTACTCATCTACCTTGCCCTCCTTTAATTTAGATTCTTCGCTGGCGCTCAGAATGACAGTGGTGGACTTCTGTTGACGGGCCTTGATACGTTCCTTAATCGCCTCCTTGTCAAGCGCTTTGGGGAAACCCACGCCATGGATAGCGCCGGTGGGGCACATAGCTTCGCATTCGCGGCAAAGCTTGCACTTGGAAGCGTCGATATAAGCAATGTTGCTCTCCATGACAATAGCATCGTGCGTGCAGGTCCTGGCACATATGCCGCAGCCGATGCAGGCGTTTGCGCAAGCCTTCTTGGCAACCGGCCCCTTGTCCTTGTTTACGCAGCTCACGAACACCTTCATGCCACGGGGGCCCTTGGGCCTGAGCTCGATGATGCGTTTGGGACATGCCTTTGCACATGCTCCGCAGGAGGTGCACTTTTCCTGGTCAACCACAGGAAGACCAGTGGCAGGATCCATGGACAGGGCGCCGAACTGACAGGCCGACACGCAGTCCCCGCATCCAAGGCAACCGTAAGGGCAGGCGGTGTCTCCGCTGTAAAGTGCGGCCTTTACCTTGCAGGAAGCGCTTCCGTCATAGTCATTGACGGTGGGACGGGCCTCGCAGGTGCCGTTGCATCGGACCACAGCCACGAGCGGAGCCTTTTCCTTAACCTCATAGCCAAGGATGGCCGCCACTTTGGCCATGGTTTCGTTACCGCCAACGGGACAATAGTTGTTGTC
>JAGCWB010000142.1 GCA_017962065.1 Bacteroidales bacterium | reverse complement strand
CCTCAGCCTCAGGCCGAGGCCCCTGTGCTTTTGTCTACAGACCCCCAAAATGGGGCTGTGGACCTTGAAGGGACTTCACTTACTGTTACTCTCAAGTTTGACCGCAATGTAAAGAAACCTTCGGCTCAAGCAGTTACAATAGTCCCCGAGGCGACAGTATCTGGCATCGAAGCTCACGACAAAGCTGTATACGTGACTCTGGCCGAGCTGGAGGCATCCCAGACTTACAAGCTCACCTTCCCGGCAGGCAGCATAGTCAGTTATACCGACGGAACAGCTTACGACAAAGAGATATCCATTAGCTTTACCATGAAAGCAGAGGATCCTGGCGAACATTATGGCATAAAGAACGTATCTCCACTCCTTAGCAATCCAAACGCCGGAGAACCGGCAAGGAAACTCTATAGTTATCTGCTTGACTGCTACGGCTTAAAGACTATTTCTGGAGCCATGGGGGGCACGGCCTGGGAAACAACGTATATAGACTATATCAATGCCCAGGCGGGGAAATACCCTGCTATAGTAGGCTTTGACTATATTTTCAATAATTGGGTAAGGGGCAGCTGGGGCCCGGATTACTCGAACATTTCTATGGTCAAACAGGCTTGGCAAGCGCATAATATCATTCAGATTGGCTGGCATTGGTGCGCTCCCGTGTCGCAGGCCGTAGCCGAAAGTACCACAATTTCTGATGGAGATTTCTCGTTTAGTACCAAGGCCTATTCTATTGCTGAAGCCCTAAAGGAAGGTACGTGGCAGAATGCCGATCTCAAGCGTCAGCTGGGTCAGATTGCAGGCTACCTCCAACTTCTCAGGGATGAAGGCATTCCTGTTTTGTGGAGACCGCTTCATGAAGCCGCAGGAGATTATGGCTGGGGCGCATGGTTCTGGTGGGGTTACGGCGGTGCCAATTACTGCAAGCAACTCTGGCAGTATATGTACAAGCTCTTTACTGAGGACTATGGACTCAATAACCTTATCTGGGTATGGACAGCCCAGACTAGCCGGAATGGAAATCTGGCCAAGTTGGCAGACCTTCAGGCCTGGTATCCTGGCGATGAATACGTGGACATAGTGGGTGCAGACCTTTATGAAGCGAAAAACACCACTCAGAGTGATCGTTTCCATCTGATTAATGACTCAATTTATGGTCGGAAGATGGTTACCCTTTCAGAGTTCGGAAATTTGCTTGACATTGCTGGGTACTTCAAGGAGGAGGCCCCGTGGCTATGGTACATGAACTGGTGCAACTATGAAAATGATAAGCCAGTTCTTTATTCAAAGAATGAGGATGGTACTTACAATTGGAACAATACGGTATCGGAGTGGAAGGCTTCGCTTGGTAATGCCCATACAGTCAATAGGAGTGACGTCCCTGACCTAAGTACTTATGTTTCCCCGGACGAAGGATGGGAGAAAGCATCCACGGCCGTTGCAAACATGGCTCCTGGCTGGAATCTTGGTAATTCCCTCGATGCTGTAATCTGGGGAGATACCGGAGAAGGAAAGTCGGTGGCAGATTTTGAAACCACCTGGGGACAGCCCGTCACAAAGCCCGAGCTTATCAAGATGTTTGCCGATGCGGGTTTCGGCGCTATTCGTGTTCCGGTAACCTGGTGGCAGAAGATGGACTCTAATGGAAAAGTAAGAGAAGATTGGATGAACCGCGTAGAGGAAGTTGTCAAATATGTCCTGGATAATGGTATGTACTGCATCCTGAATGTCCACCACGATACCGGTGAGAAAGAGAGCTGGCTCAAAGCTGATGCTGCAGTTTATGGCGAAACTCGGGAAAAGTACATTTCTCTATGGAATCAGATAGCAACACGGTTTAACAATTATGGCCCTAAGCTCATTTTTGAGAGTTTCAATGAAATGCTCGATACAAAGAATACTTGGAATGCCCCCGTGTCTACTGACAGTTATACCTATATTAATAAGTACAATCAGGATTTTGTGAATACTGTAAGGGCCACGGGCGGTAATAACCGTTTCCGTAATCTGGTTGTGAATGATTACTGCGCGAGCACGGATCCGGCAGCATTTACGGCACTGGATATTCCAGAGGATTCTGCAAATGGTCATATTATTGCAGAGTTCCACAGCTATTCACCTTACAATTTTGCCATGAATGAAGGCTCTGGCGCCCAGACTACATGGACTAGCCAATGCGAAACCGAGGTCCAAAACCAGATTAAGACTTTGGCCGACATTGCCGCTCTCAAGGGTGTCCCGTTCATTATTGGCGAATATGGCGCAACTGCTTCGAGGAGTGAAACCGAAATGGCGAAACAGGCCAAGTGCTATGTCTCGAACTGTAAGAAATATGGCGCAGCTTGCTTCTACTGGATGGTGCTTAGTGACGGGACGGACCGTTCCGTTCCCAAGTGGACCAAGTCGGCCCTCAAAGATGCGATAATTCAAGCAGCGAAATGAAAAAGTATTTGATTCTCGCTGCTCTGGCCTTGGTGGCTTGCAGCACTGGAAACAAAAAGCCTATGGAAACGCCTAAGGACGTGCTTGTGCATAGGTTATTTAGTTATGCCGAGAATGGCAAGATAGCTTACGGACATCAGGACGATCTGGTGTACGGTCACAGCTGGGTGGTGGAGGATGTTGAAAAAGACCCTCTGAAGCGCTCTGATGTTAAGGACGTTACCGGAAAGTATCCTGTAGTAGTGGGATTCGACCTTGGCGGAATAGAGCTGGCCGATTCATGCAATCTTGACGGAGTGGACTTCGGCCTTATGCGCCGTGCGGCTCTAAAGCATATCGAGCGCGGCGGCATTGTCACCTTATCCTGGCACCCTCGTAACCCCCTTACCGGCGGTGACGCATGGGACATTTCCAGCGACAAGGTGGTGGAATCCGTGCTTCCCGGCGGGGAAAAACATACGGAATTCATGCTCTGGTTAAGGCGTGCGGCCGATTTTATCGAGAGCCTTGGCCCCGATTCAGCCGTAATCTTCCGTCCCTGGCACGAGAATATCGGCTCCTGGTTCTGGTGGGGAGGCAATCTGTGCACGCCGGATCAGTACAAGGATCTTTACAGGTTCACCCACATGTACTTCTCCCAGGTCCGCGGCCTTACCAATATACTCTGGTGCTATTCGCCCAACGGCAACTGCAATCCCAGGGAATATATGTCGCGTTATCCCGGTGACGAGTTTGTGGACATGCTTGGCATAGATACCTACGAGTATGTAGGTCCTACCGGCCTTGCCGATGCCGCCGTGCACTATCAGGTGGAACTTAAGGCGGCTTTAACCTATCTTGCCGCTATCGGCATGGAGCATGAAAAGCTTATGTGCCTAAGCGAAACCGGCCTGGAGGGCCTTCAGGACCCTAAATGGTGGACAGATGTGCTTTATCCTGCAATAAAGGATTTTTCCGTGAGCTATGTGCTTACCTGGCGCAATGCCCACGACAAGCCGGGCCATTTCTATGCTGCCTGGAACGGCTTTGAAGGTGCCGCTGACATGAAAGCCTTCAGCAAACTTGATAAAATTGTGTTTTTAGACTAAGACCATGACCTACGAAGAGCGTCTGACGTGGCTTAAGGAAAGCCATCGCCGTCTGATTGAAAGGCCCAATGCCCCGCTTGAGGGTAACGGTATATATGAACGTTGGGAACACCCTATTCTTACGGCCGAGCATGCCCCTCTTGAGTGGCGCTACGATTTTAAAAGGGAGAGGAATCCGTATTTGATGGAGCGTATTGGCGTGCACGCCACGCTCAATTCCGGCGCCATCAAGTGGAACGGCAAATATGTGCTGGTGGTGCGCGTAGAGGGCAACGACCGCAAGAGTTTCTTTGCAGTTGCCGAAAGCCCTAACGGCGTGGATAACTTTACCTTCTGGCCGCGTCCCATTACCATGCCGGAGTGGGGCGAACCTGCCACCAACGTGTACGACATGCGCCTTACCGCCCATGAGGACGGCTGGATTTACGGCATCTTCTGCGTAGAGCGCAAGGATCATTCGGCCGAAGGTGATTTATCGGCAGCTACTGCCGCCGCCGGCATTGCCCGTACCAAGGACCTTGTGAACTGGGAGCGCCTGCCGGACCTGCAGTCACGCAGCCAGCAGCGCAACGTGGTGCTGCATCCGGAGTTCGTGAACGGCAAATACGCCCTCTACACACGTCCGCAGGACGGTTTCATCGACACCGGCAGCGGCGGCGGCATAGGCTGGGCGCTTGTGGATTCCATGGAACACGCCGTTGTTACGGAGGAGAAGATTATCAATCCCCGCCACTACCATACCATTATGGAAGTCAAGAACGGCGAGGGTCCGCACCCTATCAAGACTCCTAAGGGCTGGCTGCACCTGGCTCACGGCGTACGCGCCTGCGCCAGCGGCCTGCGCTATGTGCTGTACATGTACATGACGTCACTGGAGGATCCCACTAAGGTGATTGCCCAGCCCGGCGGCTTCTTCATGGTCCCGGAAGGCTGGGAGTATGTTGGCGACGTAATGAACGTTCTGTTTGCCAACGGTTGGATCTGCGATGAGGATGGTAAGGTGTTCATTTACTACGCCTCCTCCGACACCCGCATGCACGTAGCCACTTCTACAGTGGACCGCCTGGTGGACTACTGCATGAACACCCCCGCCGACGGCCTCCGCACCGGCCTCTCAGTGGTGGCGCTCAACAAGCTGATAGACAGTAACTTATAATACAACCGTCGTTCAAAAAACGAACGACGACTATACAGCAACTAACTGATAACCAATTACTTAAATGCCACTCAAAAAAACCATATTCGCTTCAATTTGCGCGTTGGTGCTGGCTGCGGGGGTTGTAAATGCCCGGCCGCTGGCGTTGTCGCACCTGTTTACGGACCATGCGGTGCTTCAGAGGGAATCTCTGGTGCCGGTTTGGGGCTGGGGAGAGCCCGGCGCCGCGGTGCAGGTAAAAGGTTCCTGGAACGGACAGACCGTAAAGACCACGGTGGCCGATGATGGCACTTGGCGCGTGCAGCTGCAGCCCGGCCAGGCTGGAAACGCCTATACTTTAACGGTGAAATCCGGCAAGGAAACGCTTGAAGTAAAGGACATTGTCTTTGGCGAAGTATGGCTGTGCAGCGGCCAGTCCAATATGGAGATGCCGCTGCGGGGCTTTGGTTTTCAGGAAGTGGAAGGTGCGGCCGATGCAATAATGGCCGCCTCGGAAACGGCCTCACAGGTGCGTCTGTTTGACTTGAAGACCCCCAAATGCACGGAGCCGATAGAGGATGTTGATGCAAAATGGGAGTACACTACCGGCGATGTAGCCGCAAAGACTTCGGCCGTGGCATATTTCTTTGCCAGGCGCCTTACCAAGACACTTGGTGTGCCTGTTGGCATAATTGTAAATGCCTGGGGCGGCAGCCGCATAGAGCCCTGGATGACAAGGGAAACAATCAACGCTGCCGGCCTCACCGAACAGGAGCTCAAAGACATCTATGCATTACAGGAGCAGCCGGACCGCTGGCCGGAAACCCCGGAACTGATTTGGAACGGTCGCGTGAAACCCATCGTGGGCTATGCTGCAAGGGGCATTATCTGGTATCAGGGCTGCTCCAACATGGGCCAGCCTCACTGCTACGACAAGCTCCAGAAAGCCATGGTGGAAATGTGGCGCAAAGAGTGGAACAGTGACCTGCCCTTCATCTTCACGCTTCTGGCTCCTTACGAGCACGGCGATATCGACGGCCGCTGGCGTCCCTTCTTTGTGGAGAATCAACTTCACACAGAGGAAATTCTCTCAAATTCCTGGGCCGTTTGCACCGAAACCCTTGGCAACAAAGTCACCGTTCATCCCGCCCAGAAGAGGGAAGTGGCCGATATGATGGTGCAGCGCGCCCTGCAGAATGTCTATGGCATGAACCCCGGTGTTTCCCCGGAACTTCCTCGCCTTAAGGACGTAAAGTACGAAGAGGACGGCACGGTGAAAGTGACCCTCACCCAGGTTTGGAGCGACCTTATGAGCATATCGGCCCGCGATATCACGGGCTTTGAGCTGGCCGGTGAAGACCGTCAGTTCCATCTTGCCAAGGCTCAGGTGGACTGGGACGGCCAGACTATAATAGTAAACTGCCCGGATGTCCAGAAACCCATAGCCGTACGTTACGGCTGGCGCAACTGGATGGGCGCTAACTTACAGAAATCTACCGGAATACCTGTACCTCCTTTTAGAACCGATGACTGGGAATATTAAAATACTGGCTCTTAGCCTGGCAGTGCTCCTTACCGCCTGCCGCTCCAACGAGGTTTACGTGAATACCGACGCCGGCAACGTGCGTCTTCAGGTGATTTCGCCGGAAATCGTGCGCATAAGCGTATCGGCCGATGGCTATTTTGCCGACAGGCAGTCGCTGGTGGTACTTCCGCAGAAGGGGAGCACGGACTACAAATTTACCAAAGGAGAAAGTTCTGCGGTTTTGGAGACATCGGCCCTCCGTGTGGAGGTGCACAAGGCCGACGGCACCGTCAGTTTTCTGAGAGCCGATGGTACTCCTTTGGCACTGGACGGCAAGACATCGATGGCAGAACGCCCGGATGGCCTCTGGAGCTCTACGGTGAGCTTCGCATCCTGCCACGACGAGGCATTTTACGGCCTTGGACAGCATCAGGCGGGCGAATTTGACCATAAAGGCCGCCCGGAAGAGCTGTACCAGTACAACACCAAAATCAGCATCCCCATGGTGGTGTCAAACAAAGGCTACGGCCTTCTATTTGACGCCTATTCACTAAGCCGATGGGGCACAGATCAGGCCTACAAGCAGCTGGGAGAGGTGTTTGACCTCCAGCTTACCGGTACCTACAAGACCAAGGACGGCAAAGTGCTGGTGCAAAAAGAGGACAGCCTGTTCTACGAGAATGAATTTGCAATAAAGAACCTTCCCGCAGGCCCCTTCAAACAGGTGGTTTACGAAGGCACCCTCACCGCCCGCGAGGAAGGGGATTACCACTTTATACAGTACTACGCCGGCTTCCAGAGCACCGTAATGGGCAAGGAGGAAGTAATGAGCCGCCGCTGGCGTCCGGCCTGGAATCCCAACAGTTACAAATACACCGTACACTTCGAAGCAGGGGAGACAAAGCCCATAAAGATTGAATGGGATCCGGACGGAGACGTATCTTATATCGGCCTTAGAGTACTGCCGAATGGTGCTGTGAAAGAAGGACTTACCTTCTGGAGCGAGGCCGAGCCTCAGGCCGATTATTACTTCATTGCCGGCTCCAACTATGACGATGTGATTAAAGGCTACCGCCAGTTAACCGGCAAGGCCCAGGTGATGCCCAAATGGGTGCTTGGCTTCTGGCAAAGCCGTGAACGCTACAGCACGCAGGAAGACCTTGTGGGCACCCTGGCCGAAATGCGCCGCCGCCATATTCCCGTGGACAATATAGTGCAGGACTGGCAGTACTGGAAAGACGACCAGTGGGGAAGTCACGCCTTCGATGAGACCCGCTATCCTGATCCTGAAAAGATGCTGGACGACGTGCACGCAATGCACGGCCGCTTCATGATCTCCGTATGGCCCAAGTTCTACACCAATACAGAGCATTACAAAGAGTTAAAGGACGCCGGATATGTTTATCTGAATCCTGAAAAAGACGGTTTGGAAGACTGGCTGGGGTATAAGCAGAGTTTCTACGACGCATACGCCGAAGGCGGCCGGATGATGTTCTGGG
>JAGCWB010000141.1 GCA_017962065.1 Bacteroidales bacterium | reverse complement strand
GAAAGTGAGTTCGGCCCAGCGGCCGTTTTCCAGTGAAGCGTGTTGCATTTATGCAGTAATGAATTTATCGACAATGGTTTTGATGGCTTCCCGGACCTCAGGGTCTTCAACATCCCGTGAAGGATTTCCCTGCCAGGAGCGGATGTTGATTAGCGAATCAAATTCAATGAAATCTTCACCTTCTTCCTCTACCCATAGGTTGAAGCCCCACAGGTTTTCCTGGGCGGAACCCTTCTCCAAAAGTATACGCTCCAGGTCGGCGTGCAAATCGGCATCAAGAGCCAAAAGGCCGAGTTTTACATCGGCGACGCACTTGATCATATCGCCGAAAGTGTTTCCGGCAAGCGTACAGAGTTCCGCTCTTGAAATGGGTTGTTGAAGAATAAGCATACCCTTGATTTTTGACAAAGATACAAAGAATATATGAATCAACCGTCTATGTTCTGCTGGAATCCAATCTTACGTCTTGGCTCGCTCTTCTTTTCCTCTAATCTCGTGGATGAGGTTCTGCGCTAGAATCAATTCTTCACTCATAGCCTTCAATAATTAGAACCGATACAAATATAAGCATTAGTAGACATCCGGACAATATCGGACGACAGCAAATATGAAGAGTTACTTAAAATTCCTATCCCGCAACAAGTTATACACCGCTATCGAGGCGGTTGGGCTGGTGATTTCCATCGCCTTTGTCATCCTGATTGGAAACTATGTCTGGCTGCAGTACAGCATTGCACATGAGAATCCTATCGGGGACAGGGTGTATGCTGTTGGTAATAACGAATATGTCGCACTCTCTTGGTGGGATAAAGCCGAGTTTGATGCCAAGATTCCGGAAGCGGAGGCTGTGTGCCGTATCAGCAACCGGGAGGAAGACCAGGTGATTACCATAGGCAGCACAAAAACCAAGGCCACGATAACCCAGGTGGATCCGGAGTTCTTCGAGGTCTTCCCCAATTACCAACTGGTGGATGGTAATCTGGAAGAGTATGGATTGAAGGGATACTGCCTTATTTCCGGATCCTTTGCCAGAGAACACTTCACTGGCAACCCTATCGGAAAACATATATCGAGAGCAAACTACTTTGCCGGAGAGGAGAGCTTTACCGTGTGCGGTGTGTACAAAGATTTTGTGGGTACAATGATGCCACCGGCAGACATTCTCACTAATCCCGAACACGATGCATATTATACATCTGGTAAGTTTGTCCCCTTCGGCAGCATCGGCCAGTATATTACCTTGATAAAGGTCAGAGAAGGCACCAACCGGGAGAATTTAGCAAAGAAGGTCGAGGAAATCTGCAAGTCGAATTATGGCGGCCCCTACTTAAGTTCTATAGTAGAGACGACGCCCATCTTTACCATTCCTGAACTGTATTTCTGCCCTCAGCAGTGGGTCTTCCACAGGGGAAACAAAAGCGTTCTGCAGATGCTGCTAGTGGTGGTACTCCTTCTTCTTGTATCGGCCATATTCAACTATATCAACCTGAATCTGGCGCTGTCCGGGAAACGGGCCAAAGAAATGGCTACACGC
This sequence comes from Bacteroidales bacterium, assembly GCA_017962065.1. Taxonomy (GTDB): domain Bacteria; phylum Bacteroidota; class Bacteroidia; order Bacteroidales; family UBA932; genus Cryptobacteroides. Next base: position 2,065 of record JAGCWB010000141.1, on the reverse strand, counting down.
CGTCTTCTGGGAGCTCCGCAAGGCACTATTGCCTGGAAATACATCGGTGAGTCCATCTTGTTCACAGCGGTGTGCTTTGCAATGGCACTCCTGTTGGCCTGGGTACTGTTGCCGATGATGAACCGGCTCCTCCTGAGCGTAACAACAGAATCAGGCAACACTTGGATGTATATTCCTCTTACACTGAACCTTTCGGCCGGAGCCATAGTCGCATATCTGTTATCAATAGTGCTGGTAGGCATCCTGGTAGGTGTTGCCCCAGCTCTATTTGCCTCCCGTTTTGCACCCATTGACATTGTACGTGGCACATTCCGCCGGCGCAGCAAAATGGTGCTTGGCAAGGTTTTCATCATTTTCCAGAATACCGTTTCCGTTGTGCTTATTGCAATGGCAATCCTTATGGAGGTGCAGCTGAGTCATATGATGCATCGGCCTCTTAATGCCCGCAGCGAAGGCTTGTATGCCCTGGATTTCTACGCAAGGGATTACTCTCAGGTTGAGCCGCTTGTGGACAAATTAAACCAGATTCCTCAAGTGAAACGGGTTGCATATGGACGCGGATTCCCGGGGCAGATGAATATGAGTTTCGGTTTCAGGGCTCCGGACGACAAGCCTCACGAGACGCAGATTGTTATCTGCGCTCCGGACTACTTTGATATGCTGGAACTGAATGTATTGCAGGATTTTAACACGCCAAGAGAACATTCCATCTGGATGTCAAAATCCTTGGTCGAAGAGATTCAACTAATCGACTCCACAATGGCCTTCTATGCATCCAAGTTCCGGGTAAATGGCGCTAAAACGGAGTACGTGGGCGGCGTGTATGATGATATCCCAACGGCCGATGCCTCGGTCTCAGAACAGGTGAGGAATTCGGCCATCGTGCTTGTTCCGGCCCATGAAATTCTGTACGGAAACGGGCTGATGATTGAAGTGGAAGGCAACAAGAAGGTGGCCGAAAAGGCTATAATGGATGCATACGCCGAATTCTCAACGGAGAAAAACGGCACTTATGTCGCGCCTGCCCAGAAAGGCTACATAATGAATGTTATCAACCAGCAACTGGTTCCGGTAAAAATGGCTCTCAGGCTAGTGGAGCTGTTCATGGCCCTTTCTGTACTGATTGCCCTTCTGGGTCTGTTGGCCATGAGCGCATACTACTCCGGGGAGAACACCAAGAGCATAGCCGTACGAAAGGTCTTCGGCAGCGATGTCTCGCGTGAAACCTGGCGAACGGTAAAGGATTACATTGTGCTGGTAGGCATTGCTGTTGTTATAGGCATTCCCGTGGCCGTGTGGATGGCAGGCAAGTATCTGAGCCGCTATGCATACAGGATTGACGGCTATTGGTGGATCTTCGTGGTAGCCGCGGTTCTGTCCGTATCCTTCGCTTTTGTATCCGTACTATGGCAAACGCTTAAAGCCGCCAAGACCAATCCGGCGGTGGAACTCAAGAAAGAATAGCAGTGCTTACAGCGCCAGGTCCACCAGGACTATGGCGGCCATGGCTTCTACAATAACCGGAGTCCGCAGGGCAAAGCACACATCGTGACGGCCCGGGATTCCGGCTTTGGCTATGCTGGCGGTGGGTTTGAAGGCTACGCGGAATACCAGGGGGTTGCCGTTTGTGATGCCGCCGTTAACGCCTCCGGCGTGGTTGGTCACAGGGGGCTGGGGGTGCTTGTGGCGGCCGCAGCGGTGGTGTTCGCCTTCTCCGTGGCAGCACTGGTGCTCATCGCCACTCCCGTGCTTGCACTTGTGCTCCGGGAAGGGGTCGTTGTGCTCGGAGCCTTTCATGGCCGAGGCGGCGAAACCGTCGCCGAATTCTATGCCGCGGACGCCGGGGATGGCAAAGACGGCATGGGAAATCATTGATTCCACACTGTTCCAGAAGGGTTCTCCAAGGCCGATTGGAAGGCCGTCCACGGTGCATTCCACCACGCCGCCGAGGGAGTCGCCTTCGGCCTGGGCGGCTTTCAGGGCCTCCGGCCAGGCCGATGCATCGGCCAAACCGCCCACCTTCACAAGCTGTGCATGGAACTTGGCAAAATACAGCATTTTCTTG
>JAGCWB010000016.1 GCA_017962065.1 Bacteroidales bacterium | reverse complement strand
GGTGTTGCGTATGAACGGCACGTATTCATTGCTCCAGCCGCGCTGCTGGCTCCATTCCACTGAAGCATTGCACCAATTTGCAAATTCATGCTCATACAAAAAGCGAATCTGGCGAACCATGCTAAGCTTTTTGGACTGCTCCTTGGCAAGGAAGCTGGAGAAAATGTTCTGGACCGTAAACACGGTACCGCCGCCAAACTGCACGTAGTCGTGCTTGTATTCGAAAGAGAATTTCCTTGTCTTTTCGCGGTTGAACATTACCTCGGCGGTTACCATTCCCTTTGGTTTAAGGTCCTTGAAGCCAAAGGCAATATATCCGCCCAGTCGTACTGTCTGCGATAGATCCTTGGTTGTACGGCCGCCAATCTGCATTCGGAAACCCTCGAAGTCGTTATACGCGAACGACTGGGCATATCGGCCGAATTCCACCTTCCATGGCTCCACCTCATAGTAATTGGTGATAAGGGTGCGGGTAATGCCGTATGTCCATTTGTAAATGGGCTGCTCCATGATTTCGTCCACCATGCGGTATATGCCCTGTTCGCGTTCCGTGAGCCTGTACGGACGTGCACTATCCCAGTACAGTTCGTCTCCGCCGGTTACGTTCCTCATTACCACGGCCTCGCTTGAAGACAAGGCATCCGGGTCGTTTACAGGCTCGAATACAGGCATGCTGTATGAAATCTGCCTGTTGCCAAGGAAAGAGATTATGCGGGAATCGTCTCTTACGGAGATGGAGAAGTCTATGAACAGGCGCTCGTCGCCGTAGAACCATCGGCCGTCCGGCAAGCGGCGGTTCTGGATATCCACGTTTATGTGCCTTATCCAGTTCACGTTGGATTCACCGGAAAGGGTGGCGTGCACCGAACGGATGCCAAAGTCCTCTGCGTCTATCTGCATCTCTCCGTCCAGGGTGGGCGAATTCACAAGTTTTTTGGGATGGAAGCGCAGGACATAGGTTTTACGGCCTTCCACCTGCAGGCTGTCCACCAGGAAATAGTTGTAGAAGATGTTTGATGAACCGGCTGCGGGGTTTGGTATAACCAGGTTGAACAGGCCGATATTGGGCTTATAGAAATTGGTCTTGAGCAGGTAGGAACCGGTGAACTGGCGCAGCACATTGTCTTCCCTGAGGCCGGATATACGGCTTGCCCTCATGACCTCGCGGGAAAAAGCCGGGTCCTGGGAATGGTACATATCGGCCACGTTTTCCGATATCAGGGCCGGGATGTATGGTTTTCCGGTAATGGCCGATGTGTCGGAATATTCCCTTACAAAGCCGATTGACTTGTCTATGGCCTTAAGTTTCAGGAAATCTTCCATGTTGGTTACGTCAAACTCTATCTTGGTATAGAGGCGGGCGTGCCAGTCCGGGGCGTTTTCGGGGTCGTTTTTGGCAAGGCTCTGGTCCAGTTTTTTGAGTATGGACTTTATGTAACGGTTGTCCGGCTTTACAAGGGCTGCCTCAAGTTGTTTGGGATCCTGCCTCAGGCGGAAGTTGATTTCCGAGAATGTTCCCTGGTTCACGTTTATGGACAGGGATTCATAGCCGATCAGGCTGGCCGTGAGGACTATGGCGTCTTTGGAACGGGTTTCCAGGGTGTAGTGGCCGTTAAGGTCTGTTGAAATGCCTATTGTGGTGCCGTCAAAATAAACGGCGGCAAAAGGCTGGGGCTCTCCAGTATCCGCGTCGCGCACGGTGCCGCGCACACGCGTACTCTGGGCAGCGGCCACAATGACCGCTCCCATCATCAAGAGGGAGAGAATTACCTTTTTAAGCATCTTACAAAATTACACCTTTATCCTCAATTGTACAAACTCGAGAGCATAAAAAGGACAAATTTTACTGGCAAAATCCGCACCAGAAGAGAAATCATTTTATAATCGAAGCGTGGAACCACTCTTACGTCCATGTTTTTCTTCTTTAACTGCTTCAGGATTGAGCCGGCAATAACCGTGGCTTCCATGCCGTGAAGTTCGTCGTGCTCAATCTTTTTCAGGTTCTTTTCCATGCGCTCTTTGTAGGGCGAGTTTTCATCGGCCCCGGCTTTTGTGAGCCTGCGGGCGGCGGTGAAACCTGTGGCCACGTCGCCCGGAAGGATGCTGCAGCACTGGATGCCTGTGCCCCTCAGTTCCATCGACAGGGACTGGGAAAGCGACAGCAGTGCCGCCTTTGCCGATGCATAGAAGGCCTGGAATGGCAATTGGAGCACGGCCATTACCGATGTTACGGTGATAATGCGGCCGAATCCCTGCTTGCGGAAAACCGGCAGGCAGGCCTGGATGGATTTGAATGCACCGAAATAAGTTGTTTCGAACTGATCCCTTACTTCCTGTTCAAGGGTGCCTTCCACCGGGCCGTATATGCCGTTTCCGGCGCAGCATACTACGGCGTCCAGCCTTCCCTCGGCCTCCACTATCTTTTTTACAAGTGCTTCCGTGCCGGCGCTGTCGTTGACGTCCAGCTGTAAGGGGACTATGCCTTCCTGCGGCTGGTCAATGGTGCCGCGGCGGCTGCCGCAGTACACTTTCATGCCGTTTGAGGCAAGCAAATGGGCGGTTGCGGCGCCAATGCCGCTGCTTCCGCCGGTAAGAAGCACTACTTTTACTTCCATAATTCAGATCTTTTTACAAAATGCTCCGGAAGGGGCATGTCATATACGCTGCTGCGCAGGAATTCCTTAAAATCTACCTCCGATACGGAGTCCTGCTGCTCTACGCTGATGGTTTCTCCTATTCCCAGCCGGGGATTGGTTCCGCGCTTGTTCTTAAGTTCATGGAAAAGGCGCAGAAAGCGAATGCGGTAATCAATAAGCCCCAGGGCATAGTAGAACCAGGAGTTATGGTCCCAAAACCTTATAGGTATTACCGGTACTCGGGCTTTGCGAATTAACTTTATTGCCGCGTCCTGCCAGTCCCGTTCGCTCAGAATCCAGCCTTCTTTGGGTTTAAGGTCGGCCACTGCTCCGGAGGGGAACATGGCCAGGGGTTCTCCGCTCTGGATTTGATTCAATGCGTCTTTAATACCCTGGATACTTGTAGCCGTGGTCTCGCGCTTTTTAAGGGTGGGATTCACCGATATGAAGTTTGGCGAAAGGCCCCATACGTGCATGAGGAGTTCGTTCACCAATACCTTGGTTTGGGGCCGTACGTGACCCACTATGTCCACAAGGCAAATGCCGTCTATGTGGCCGTAGAAGTGGTTCGAGATGGTAATGAACGGTCCCTCGGGAAAGTTCAGACGCTCCGGATGGCCTATGAGGAAATCTACGCCCATCTGGTCCAGTATGCCTTTTGCGAAGTCCGGCCCCGGCTCTATGCCAAGGTCTTCCACGTTTTGGTGAATCCGGTTTACGTGGTATATTCCGCTAAGGCGCATGGCCGCATTAAAAAGCAGTTTCCCCCGTTTTCCTTTGAAAATAGGGGAGATCTCTGCTGCTTTTTCGGCCGTCATTATCATTTCTTTACGGGCGGATCAATAGTGTTGTAATACTTTGCGTCCTTGAAGAACCCCACTATGTAGAACACGATAAGTGCAAATGATATTGCCAGTGCTATATAGTCGAACAGACCGTACGAGAAATCTCTTCCAAGTACGGTAACCGTATATTTCCATCGGCTTAACCAGGGGATGAAGATGAACAGCGTGTTTACCATGAACAGGATGATGCGGAATTCTGTGGGGCCAAGGCCGGCGTATGTGAGCTGCATTTCGCCCCTAAGGTGGCAGTTCATGTAAACGGAGATACTCAGCATGAAATATCCTACCAGAGCGAACATGGCCACGCCCATGTCCACCAGCGGGCTGCAACCCACGCCAATGAACATGATAACCTCGTTGATCACATCTACGCTGTGGTCGATGAAAAAGCCGTAAGTCTTTCTTTGCTGGTTTCTTACGCGTGCCAGGCTGCCGTCCAGGGAATCTCCGAACCAGTTCACGAAAAGGCCGAAATTGGCCAGCCATAGCCAGTGGAGGTTTAGATTTGAAAGTATATATCCGGCCGCCATTATGCAGGAACCCAAAAATCCTACGAAGGTGAGCATGTCCGAACTTACCCATGAGGGCATTCTTTCCGCTAAATATACCAGCGCTTTTTTCTCGTATGGATTCAGGATGGATGTCTGTATCCTCTTTGCCTGTTTCTTCTCTTCTGTCATTATCCAATATTATCTAATATAATAGAGGTGCAAAATTACAAATATTTTCCTAAATAATGCTAAATTTGCATCTATGATTAGAAAGTACTTCCTCATTGTCTTAGATACTCTGGTAATCGGCCTTGCCATATACTGCGTCTTTATTCATAAAGCGAGCGTTAAAGAGCGCAAGGCTCGGGAGGAGGAAGAGGCCTGGCTGGCTCTGGGCCCAATCCTGAATCATCCTGTGCGCGTATATGACGTTAACTTCACCAAGGAGTTCAACGACATGAACGAGGTCCAGCTCCTTGCCGCCCAAGCCATAGGCGTGCCCCCGGTGGCCGATAGGGAAGCCGCAGATCATCTTAAGACAAAGCTTGTAAAGCTGGAAGATACGGACACCTACGTGATAGATTCACTTACTCATTCCATCCCATATCTAGTGCCATCGGCAAAAGAACTTCTGGACCTGATTGGAACGAATTTCCAGGATTCCCTGGCTTCCAAAGGCCTGAATCCATATAAACTAGTCATAACTTCGGTACTGCGAACAGAGACCGATGTCGCAAAGCTAAGGCGTGGCAACCTTAATGCAACGGAGAATTCGGCTCACCGCTATGGGACCACATTCGATATCTCCTATTGGACTTATGTGAAAATTCCGGAGTACAGGGGCAGGGAATATGAGGATGTGTCGCCGTCGTACCTCAGGGCTGTTTTAAGCCAGGTGCTCAAGGACATCCATGATATGCCCGGAATGTGCTACGTGAAATTCGAGAAGAAGCAAAGCTGCTTTCACATCACTGTCCGGCATTAGACTTCTTTTTCCTTGAAAAACGCTTCAGGAGTGAGCGCAGGTGCTTTTTGCCCAGCTGTAGGAAGCTGTCGTAATGGCGCTGGCGCTTTTCCGGATACATGTCCATGAAGGTTATAAGCAGGCCGGAATCGTAAACATCGGCAAATTCGTCGTTTATACCGGTTCCGAAATAAATCATGGTGGGGGACTGGTTCATGTATGTGTTCACCAGCGGCGGGATGAATGCGCCCGTCTTTTGCACTTCCTGCTTTAGGATGCGATAGCCTTCCTTGAAATCCTTGCCTCGGAACAGTTTGGAATATTCCTTTGCATTTTCCACTTTCACTTCTTTTCTGATGCGAATCATGTCCGCCCCCTTGCCGAAGTATTTTTTGAGGAAGTACATTATGAGCTGGCGGGCCTGTTCCGGATAATCCTGGTAAATAGTTGCCTTCCCAAAGAAATGCCTGATGCGGTCTTTGTACAGGACGCCAAGGGCACCTATTCCGTCGAACAGGTTGTCCAGGGCATAGAGGCTTTTGGCTCCGGCTTTGGAGCTCTGATAATCCACAGATACGAATGACCGGCCCAGTTCCAGAGTGTAGGGGAGGTATTCCTTTATGAACTTCTTGGAAAATTCGAACATGTGTGACGATGTGAGTATGGGCTGTCCCTCCTTGTCGAAGACTGCCTCGTCGCAGATGCAGAACCGGTAGCCGCCGATGATTTCCTGGGCCTGGGGGTCCCACAGGACCAGCTGCCTGTAGCCGTAAGCGGGGTCTGTGTCAAACTTGTCTATGTCCAGAGGTTCACCGGTGCCACCGCCGTCGTTGCGGAAGGCAATCTCCCTTAATCGGCCTATTTCACGTATTACGTTAACTGATTCAGGGCCAACTATATACAACTCGTTTCCGGCGCGGTTTGTGGTGCGAAAAAAGGAATTATCGTTAAGCTCTGCCTTTAGCAGGGCTTTGTCTATGGGATCTATGATAGGTTTTGCGCTCATAACATAGCGAAGTTAGGGGAATTTTGCGAGATATACAAAAATTTGTAACTTTGCAACTATGCAACCCAGAACCAAGAAGGAAATTTTCACCAAATTCATCATGTTCGCACTTACTTCAAGTGCCGGAACGGTTGTAGATTTGGGCCTTCACTGGGCTCTTAGCACGTACGTATTCCAGGGGAATTATTGGGGCAGTTTCTGGATAGCTCCAACCGTTTCCTTCGAAGTTGCCGCACTGGTTAACTTTATCATTGCGTACTTCTTTGTATGGAAAGAGCGCATCAGCCAAAGGTCCGTGCGCTCCTTCTTCCGCCATTTTGCGGCGTATAATGCCGCAACCATCGGGGGCTATCTTATCAAGTTTGTTGCCATGCAGGGCTTCCACTTCCTGTTTGTCTCCTTTGGATGGATGCAGGACTGGAGTCTGGAGCCCGTGCTCTGTAACCTCCTTGGCCTGTGCTTCTCCGGAGCCTTCAACTTTGTCATGAGCGAATTTGTAATATTCGGCAAGACTAAGAAGAAGGAAGTGGAGGATGATTAATTACTTAATCACCCCCAGCTCTTTACCTACCTTAATAAATGCGGCAATGGCTTTGTCCAGGTGCTCTTTCTTGTGCGCTGCGCTTAGCTGAACGCGTATGCGGGCTGCGCCCTTGGGCACTACTGGATAATAGAAACCGGTCACGAAAATGCCTTCTTCGGCCATTTTGGCGGCGAATTTCTGGGAGAGGGGAGCGTCGTACAGCATTACAGCGCAGATTGCGCTTTGGGTGGGCTTGATGTCGAAACCGGCGGCAATCATCTTGTCCCTGAAGTATTCCACGTTTTCTACCAGTTTGTCGTGCAGGTTGTTGCTCTCCTTGAGGATCCTGAAGGTTTCAAGGGCTGC
>JAGCWB010000140.1 GCA_017962065.1 Bacteroidales bacterium | reverse complement strand
TTCCTTGAAATATTCTCTCAAGTACAATATTGCCGCGGTTATAGCGGTGAGGAACCACCTCTTCCCATTCCGAACAGAGAAGTTAAGCTCACCATCGCCGATGGTACTGCCCCACCAGGTGGGAGAGTAGGTAGCTGCGGTTCTTCGAGAACCCCGATCGTCAAACGACGACCGGGGTTCTTTCGTAAAACCGCAGTTTTTGCTATCTTTGTAGTCTATGAAGAAAACGCTGGATAATAACGCCCTGTGGAACGAGGCCGCCCGTGCGGGTATGCTGTTCGGTGGCGTATCTATAGGTTGCCTGGCCCTTAAAGAGCTGGCTGGGCTTAGCCAGAATACATTTATGATCACTGCTGCGGCTGTAATCCTTTGGGCTGTAGAATTTTTCGGCTGCATTCTCTTAATGAAAAACGTGCAGCTGAACCTTAAAGACAAGTTCGAAGGCGTGCGCATGGAGCACACTTTCCGTCTTGGCCGCCGGGCCGCACTCCTTAGCGGACTTTTGCTTGCAACAGCCCAGGCACTCATTATAATGTACATGCCGGAAGAGACCATGGACACCATGATGGGAGCCCTCACCGGAAATCTTACCAGCTCCCAGAGGGAGGCCGTGAGCGGCATAATGGGCAAACTGCCCCTGTACACCTTCATTTTCCAGTGGCTGTACTGCTTTCTTTACGGCACCATCCTTTCCAGCATAATGTCCCGCTACATCTTTGTCAAAAAACTCTTTGACGATGCTTCCGGCAACATGCAAGACAACGACAATACCCCCGACGAGCAATAAGTTATGGACCTTTCAAGAGTAATCCCCCTATACAACGAGGCCGAGTCCCTCCCGGAACTAAAATCCTGGATAGAGCGCAGCCTAAAAGGCTTCAGCTACGAAATCATCTTCGTAGACGACGGCTCCACCGACGGCTCCTGGGAGGTGATACGGGAGATGGCCGATCAGGTCGGCCATGACGATCCGTCATGCCCGGCCCCGACCGGGCATCTCGTCCGGGGCATCCGGTTCCGGAGGAACTACGGCAAATCGGCCGCCCTGTACGAAGGATTCGCCGCTGCCAAGGGGAATATCGTGGTAACGATGGATGCCGATCTTCAGGATTCCCCGGAGGAAATTCCGGAGATGGTACGCATGATACGCGAAGAGGATTACGACCTTGTAAGCGGCTGGAAACAGCATCGAAAGGACAACGCCGTCACAAAGAACCTGCCTTCGAAACTTTACAACTGGACAGCCCGCAGAGTCACCGGCATAAAACTTCACGACATGAACTGCGGCTTAAAAGCCTACAAGGCCGATGTAGTAAAGAATATTGAGGTATATGGCGAGATGCACCGCTACATCCCGTACCTTGCTAAGAATGCTGGTTTTGTGAAGATTGGAGAAAAGCCAGTGCATCACCAGAAGCGCAAATACGGCACATCGAAATTCGGCATGGACCGCTTTGTACACGGTTTTCTGGACCTCATGAGCCTTTGGTTCCTGTCCCGCTTTGGCGGCAAGCCCATGCACTTCTTTGGCACCAGCGGCATACTTATGTTCCTCGTAGGTTTTGTAATGACCGTCTGGATTATTGCCGCCAAGCTCATCCACCAGTTCCAAGGCCTTAAGTACCGCGCCGTAACAGACCAGCCGCTCTTCTACCTGGCCCTAGTAGCCGTAATCCTTGGCGTAATGCTCTTCCTAGCCGGCTTCGTAGGAGAAATGATCTCCCGCAGCTCTGCAGGACGCAATAATTACCAAATTAAAGAACGGATATAGCCACTACTTGGCAAATTCCAGGCAACACCAGGTGTCGCGGGTGGTGGAGCCCACAAACGACAGCCCAAGAGCCTCTGCAGCGGCTGTGATGGCAGGGGCGTCGGATTCGTAGAAGCCGCTAAGGAGAAGGTGGCCGCCGCGGCGCAGGGAACGATAATATGTAGGAAGGTCTTCCAGAATAATGTTGCGGTGAATGTTGGCCAGCAGCACATCGTAGGTGCCCATCTGGAGCAGGGAAGCATCGCCGCAGGCGGTTTCCACACGCGAGCCAACGCGGTTCCAGCGGGCGTTGCCCCAGGCCGAATGCGCCGCCACGGCGTCAATATCCACGGCAAACACCTTGCGTGCGCCCATCTTTGCGGCAAGAATTGCCAGTATGGCCGTGCCGCAGCCCATGTCCACAACACTGTGGTCCTTAATCAGTGACTCTATTCCCAGCATTCGCTGCATCATCATGTAAGTGGTGTTATGCGAGCCGGTACCAAAAGCCATCTGCGGATCTATCCATATGTTAAAGCGCGTGCGGGGCACATTCTCGTTGAATTTTGCCTTGATAGTTACCTTGCCATCCACCACAATGGGCTGGAAGCGGTTTTCCCAGTCCTGGTTCCAGTTGCGTCCCTGCACCGGCACGGCCGTAAAACCGGCCGCGGCAGGGTAGCCGCTTAGCAGCACCTTAACGTCCGAAGGCCTGTACTCAGTGGTCTGGATGTAGCACTTGAGGAACGGCTCCTCTATAATAAAGGAGTCAAATGGAAGTTCCGACAGTTCGGCCGTAAGTATCTCGGCCATTTCTTCCGTGAAAGGATTGAGGCGTACGCTAACCTCCAGATAATCAAAGCTATTCATTGGCTGCCTGTGCCTGCAGTTGCAGGACTTCTTGTTTAATTGCCTCCCTGCGGGTGCTCACACTCTGATTCACGCTCTGCGCCAGGGCCGATAAATCAGTGACCTGGGCCTCCGTCAGGTGAGAATCGGCAATGGCCGATGCCTCTACATACTGGTCGGTCCTGGTTTCGGCCAGGGCTTTTTCTATGCCAAGTTCAAATATGTTGTGTATTGCCGCCACAAGGCTATATTGCATAGTATCAAGTTGTTTTGTATATACCGGCACATTGGCGCTGCGGTATTTGGCCTTGCCAAGGCCGTAGTGGATGTGGCTGAAATCGGGCCCCCACACGTTTACTCCGAATTTAAGCACCATCGGCGATTTTATTACCGAAATGTGATAGTCGAACTTGTCTTCCAGATACTGATAGCCGCTTGCCGCAAACTGGTAGCGGTCCACGTCCAGCACAAACGGGAACACCTCTATCACGTTGTCCTGCACAATTCCAGTAACCGACATCCTGTCAATCTCAATGCGGTCTTTCTTATTGAACTTGAGCAGTTTGGCTATCTTTTCGAGTCCCGCGCTGTTACGCAACGTAAGTTCTTTTCCGGAGATCCTCATAACGCCGTCAATGGACGGTTTCACAAGGTTCATCATGGTGTCTATCTGCGAGGTTGCGGCAAGTTCGCAGTCCAGGTCTCCGGCAAAAGATTTAAGCATGGGCATGATGGTGTCCACCGCCGGGAACAGGGTAATGACTTTTTCGGCCGTAATGTGCACAAGATTAAGGTCAAATCCGGCCGATAAGTCCTCTTTTGAGCGGGTGCTGTAGAAGCCTTCAAAGTAGATGTCGCCCATGTTGGAGGCCGCTACTGCATTGGTAATCTGGAGGGTACGCTGCTGCATTGCTACATCGGCTGCAGCCCAGCTTATAAGGAGGCTGTCGTATTTTATGCCGTTGGCTTCAAGCGTAAAGTCTATGTCAAGGTTGGACGGAATAACTATAAGCTTGCTCTTTTCCACTTCAGGAAGATCCGTCTGAGCAATGGCTGCTTCCACCTCCTGGTCCGACGCATTGGCAATATCCTTAGGCGGCTGGTAGGTGGAATAGTAGGCGATGGCCCGCATTAACTCGTTAACTTCCAGGTAGTTGCTCAGGACATCGGCCTTTAGTTTCATGTGCCCGCGGCCTCGGCCCAGCAGCACCCTTCTTGTGCCGCTAAGTTTTGCCGATGCACTAAGCTCCGACTGCCCGGACTGGATGTTTATGCTCTTGAGGTCCAGCGTGTCGTTGCAGAATGAGCCCTTGACGTCTTTAAGGCTGGTCTTTAAAGGGAACGCCGGCATGTACATGCGCCCGCTTCCAAGGTCCAGATTTCCGTTTATGTCCCACTCTCTCACGTACTTACGCAGACTCTCTCCAAGGTTTATCTTTACGTATTTATCGGCAAAATCGTCCTGCGGGCGTTGCGGCATTCTTCGTTTGAGGGAAGTGTCGCGCGGCACCCTGCTCTGATGCCTGGAGGCCGATACGTCAAATTTTACATCCTTCAGGCTGTACATGTTGCCGCCGGTTCTGAGCCTGAGCCTCCCGCTGTTGGAACGAACCGTAAAGCGCGGTGTTTTTCTGACCTCCGATTCCGGTTCGATGCGGAAAGTCTCACGGTTTTCCCTGAGGCTGAGCGCCAGCCCGTCCTGGTCTTTGAGCCGTAAGTTGTTCACTTTCAGTATACCCATGAGCGAAGTAAGTTTATTGCTTCGCTTAAGGATATCGGCCGAATTCTGCATAAGAAGCTGAAGGGGACCGCTGCGGATGAACATGTCTTTCACGCTAACGTCCATGGTGTCCAAATTGGCCTTGAGGGCCAGTACACGGGCGTTTTTTGGTAGGTTCCGGTCTATGGAATTGCCCTTTGTCTCAAGCTCCAGGTCCAGTACAGGCAGGAAGGCCGATAAACTGTCTTTGGGCATCTGCACGCTAAGGTCGCGCGCGCTAAGGTTGCAGCTGACAGATGCGTTGCCAATCTTTGACATATTCAGCTGGGACAAGCGGGCATCGGCCTTAAGTTTTGCGTCTATGCGGCCTGTGCCTTCAATGCCAATTTCGCGCGTAAATGCCTGAGTAATAGAATCTACCCGCGCATGGATTTTTCCGTTAAGGCCGATTTTTGGATCCTGGCCAAGTATGTCTTTTACGCTGCCCTTGGCGTCTACTTTGGCGCCCACAATGTCCACGAACAATTTGTCTATGGTGGCGTTGATTTCCTTGAGATCGTCCGTTTTTACGTTTGCGTCCAGCGCCAGGGTGCCTTTGCGGCCCAGGCCTTCGTAGTCAATAGTGCTCCGCGGCACCTGCACTCTTGCATCTACACTTGGCTTTTTGCCGTTCCCGTACTGCCCTTGAACTTTGGCGTAAAGGTCAATTATCGCGTTGGTGCTCAGCTTTTTAAGTACGGGGAAATTGTCTTGGAACTGTTCAATCAGCTCTCCTATGGGGCATTTGTTAATAGCCGCTGTGACGTCCATGTCAAGCGTTCCATCGGCACGCTTGTATATTTCTCCGGAGCCATCCAGGTTGATGGATGTTACGCCAAGTTGCAGTTTGTTAATCCGGGCTCCAAGCTCTCCTTCCGGCATTTCGGGCATGAATGCATCGGCATAAAGGTGGATGGGAAGCTTTACGCGGCCAAAACTGCCGGTTCTTAGGGAGGCCCTGGCATCGGCTTCCAATTCTACGTTTCTGTCCTGCGCCTTGGCCCTTAGTTTTTCCAGGCTTAGCGCCAGTGTATCTTTTGGCAGGCGGCCGGAAACGAAGAGCGAATCTATTTCCAGGGCGGCGCTGGCCTTGTCAATTTGGGAAGTCTCCAACTTGCCGTCCAGGGTCAGGCGGCGCATGGTGAACATGCCCATCAGGGTGTCTTCCGGGTTGGTGTAAATGATTATCGGCCTGTCCCTTAGGGCTATGCGGTTGATTTTTATCGGGGGGAGTTTTGCGGCTTTCCGGACGGTGTCTTGGGCGGCCGGCGCTATTTCATCGGCCTCTTTATCGCCCTTTAGCGGCAGTATGTCCCAGTTTGCGGCGGTGGAATCGTAGTAATGTGCAAAGATTCGGGGCCTTCCAAGCTCCAGGTTGTGAATGTGGATTTCACCTTTTAGCAGCGCCGTGTAGTCCAGCGACAGGTCCAGTTTTTTTAGCGACAGCAGCGTGTCCACGCCGGAACTGTCCCGCTGGTTGCCGGCCGTAAGCAGACTTCTCCCCCTGCCTTGCGCCAGTGTGTCAAAGCGTTCGTATCGGCTGTGAGGGTAGGTGATGCTTAGTTCATCGGCCTCTAAATGTAGATGCGGGAAACTCTTGATTACGTGCGCTTTAACCTGCTTGAAACTTACCGTGCCGTCCACATATTCCGTTGCAAATCTGTTGGCCAGCCTTGTGATTACCGCCGGCCTTAGCAGCACCTGCAAAGTCACCAGCAGCACCACCACCGGGACCACCAGCCCCAGCACCACGTTCCGTATTATCTTCCACGCGCGCATATCAGTACAAATATACTACATCCCACCGTCATTTCAAAGATGCGCCGGGGCATGTTATTTGAAAAAAAATGCCGATATTTGTACAAATTAAGCACTGAAGATGAAAGTTCTCATTGTTGACGACGAAAGGGCCATCCGCTACTCCCTCAAAGAGATCCTGGAAATGGAAAATTACCAGGTGGAAACGGCCGAAAATGGCCGCGAGGGCCTGGAAAAGGCACAAAAAGAAAAATACGATGCCATTTTCTGCGACATCAAAATGCCGGAAATGGACGGCACGGAAATGCTGGCCAAATTGATAGAAGAGGGCATAGAGACGCCTGTGATAATGATTTCGGGTCATGCCGATATTGCAACGGCAGTGGACTGCATAAAAGGCGGCGCATACGATTTCATAGAAAAGCCGCTGGACCTTAACCGCATACTCATCACCCTCAAGAATGCCACGGACAAAGCCAACCTGGTAACCCAGACCAAGATTCTCAAAAAGAAAATCTACGGCCGGGAGATGATAGGGGAGTCGGAGCCTGTGCAGCACCTGAGGGACATGATTGGCAAGGTTGCGCCCACCCAGGCCAGCGTGCTTATCACCGGCCCCAACGGTTCCGGTAAAGAGCTGGTTGCCCAAAGCATCTACCAGTTAAGCGAGCGTTCCATGATGCCGTTCGTGGAAGTGAACTGCGCAGCCATCCCTTCGGAACTCATTGACAGTGAACTGTTTGGTCATAAGAAAGGCTCCTTCACATCGGCCATAAAAGACCATAAAGGAAAATTTGAGCAGGCCGATGGAGGCACCATCTTCCTTGACGAGATTGGCGACATGTCGCTCCCGGCCCAGGCCAAGGTGCTTCGTGTGCTGCAGGAGCGCAAGCTTACCCCTGTGGGCGGCGATAAGGAAATAACTGTAGATGTGAGAGTTATAGCCGCCACCAACAAGAACCTGCAGGAAGAGATTCAAAAGGGCAACTTCCGAGAAGACTTGTATCACAGGCTTAGCGTAATAGTCCTGAAAGTCCCCGCCCTGGACCAGAGAAAGGCCGATATTCCGCTGCTTATCAATCATTTCTCGGCCCAAATCAGTGCCGAGAGTGGCAAGCCCACCAGGGAATTCTCCAAGGACGCCATTGAACTTCTGGCAAACCGTCCCTGGCCCGGCAACATCCGCGAACTCCGTAACGTGGTAGAACGCCTGCTAATCCTTGGCGGCAGCCCCGTAAGTGCCCAAGACATAAACGATTACGTAATATGAGCATCCCCGACATCATCATCGCCGTAGATGGCTACTCATCTACCGGGAAAAGCACTTTTGCCAAACTTGTGGCCAAAGAATTCGGCTTTCTTTACTTGGACAGCGGCGCCATGTATCGCGGTGTAACGCTGGCCGGAATGGAAGCAGGCTTCATGGCCGATGGAAAAATTGACGAGGAAAAGCTCAAAACCATCACCGACGCCGGTCTGGATCTGCATTTCAGGTGGGAGGATGGCGCCACCAAGCTTTATCTTGGAGAGCGTTGCATTGAATCCGAAATCCGCGGCTGGGCGGTGTCGGGCTATGTCAGTCCCGTGAGCGCCATCCCGTTCGTGCGCAACTTCGTGGACGACAAACTGCACGCCTTTGCACGTAACGGCCGGGTGATAATGGACGGCCGAGACATCGGCACAACCGTTTTCCCAAATGCCGAGCTCAAAATTTTCATGACGGCCGATGAACTGGTCCGTGCCCAGCGCCGCTATGATGAGCTGCAGCTAAAAGGTGAGAAAACCACGCTGGAAGAGGTTCAGGCCAATCTCCGTGACCGTGATTACAGGGATTCCCATCGGCCCACATCTCCTTTACGCCAGGCGGCCGATGCGTATGTCCTTGACAACACCTACATGACTCTGCACGAGGAAGTTGTTTGGATGCTTGGCCTTCTGCAGGGTAAATTCGGCCTTCTGGAAAGCCCCGGCCTGTCATGCTAAAAGTCGAAATCGATCCCGGCTCCGGCTTCTGTGGGGGAGTGATCCGCGCCATCACAAAGGCCGAGGATTACCTTGCCACGCACTCGAGGCTTTATTCTTTGGGCGCCATAGTCCATAACGAGGCCGAACTTTCACGCCTGCGTGAGCGCGGTCTGATTACCGTTGAAGGCCTGGCCGATGTCCCTTCCGGAGAGACGGTTTTAATCCGTGCCCATGGCGAGCCTCCTTCTACTTATGAGCAGGCATCCGGACGTTCCTTGGAAGTGATTGACTGCTCCTGTCCTGTGGTGCTTCAGCTTCAGAAAAGCATACGTGAAGCCTATGCCCGCCTCCACTCGGAAGGTGTTCACGGTCAGGTGATTATCTTCGGCCGGGTGGGTCATGCGGAGGTTCTGGGCCTCCTTGGCCAGGTTGACGGCGATGCCCTTGTAGTGGAGAATTCGGCTATGCTTATGGATGCCATGGACTCGCTGGATTTTTCCCAGCCCATGGAGATTTTTTCCCAGACCACAAAGAGCCCTTCGGAGTATGCCCAGATTTGTGCCATGCTGCGTGAGCGCGGCGCCCGACTTACGGTTCATGACACCATCTGCGCGCAGGTTGCCCGTAGGCACCAGAGCCTTGCGGCTTTTGCCGGAGAACACGACGTAATTATCTTTGTATCAGGGGCTTCTTCTTCTAATGGTAAGGTTCTCAGCGATCTTTGCCGCAGTTTCAATCCCCGCACTTACGTTATAGGCGGTATAGAAGAAATTAACCCGGCCTGGTTCAATGACCAGGACCGGGTTGGAATTTGCGGCGCAACTTCCACGCCTAAATGGCTGTTGGAATCTGTTGCTTCTTACTTAACGCGCTGGCCGTAGGAACGGTCTGTTGTGTTAACGGTGATGATTTCACCGGTTTCAATGAACAGCGGAACCATAATTTTGGCACCGGTCTCCAGGGTAACTTCCTTGAGGGCGCTGGTGCTGGCGGTGTTGCCCTTGACTGCGGGCTCACTGTAGGTAACCTCCAGGGTTACGTAGGTGGGGAGTTCGCAGGTGAGGCAGCGCTCTTCCGGCTCTGTCATGAACATCATCTCCACGTGCTGGCCTTCTTTCATAAGGTCTGCGTTGTCTACCACGTCGTGAGGGAGGGTGATTTGCTCGTAGGTCTCTTCGTGCATGAAGTTGAAAGCCTCACCGTCGTCATACAGGAACTGGTAGGGACGCCTCTCCACGCTGATGGTGTCCAGCTTTACACCCGCGGTGAAAGTGTTCTCCAGGATGCGGCCGTTCTCCAGGTTGCGAAGTTTGGTCTTTACAAAAGCAGGGCCCTTTCCGGGTTTCACGTGCTGGAAGTACACAACAGCGCAAGGTTTGCCGTTGAACATGATGTACATTCCGTTCTTCAGATCAGCAGTTGTTGCCATAA
>JAGCWB010000015.1 GCA_017962065.1 Bacteroidales bacterium | reverse complement strand
TGGATACGCCGGAGGGCTACAACGTGCAGCAGGCCAGTTATCTGCTCAAAGGTCTTTGCCCAGAATGTGCTCAATTACAAGTCCGGCAAGCGTAAAGCCGAATATGCCGGTAATGTGAGCGAACGTACCGTTTGCAACCGCTTTCCCCGGACCGGGATCTTGATGTGCTCCTTCGTTAGGGAGCACTTCTTCGTCATATACGCAAAGGATTGGCTTTGACGGCAGGGTCTGATTCTGCCGCATTTTTTTTCTGAGGGCCGATCCAAGGGGACAGCCCCGGACACTGAAGAATTCGGCCACTCTGACCTTTGTGGGATCGATTTTGCAGGCGGCGCCCATGGAGGAAAACAGCGCTCCATGCGCCCTGGAGGCCTCCAGAAGCAGGTTCATCTTGTCCGTGAGGGAGTCGATTGCATCTATAATGCAGTCGTAGTTGTCTAAGCTGAAATCAGCTCCAAGTGTGTAGCGCTCCTGTAGGGCTTCAATTTGTGCGGAGGGATTAATCTCTTGTAGGCGTTCTTTCAAAACCTGCACTTTAGGCCTGCCCACAGTGGCGGTTGTTGCCGGAAGCTGACGGTTGATATTGGTAACGTCCACGCAGTCCGGGTCCACTATGGTCAGATGCCCTACGCCGCTGCGTACCAGCGCCTCCGCGCACCAGCTGCCAACGCCGCCAACGCCAAAGAGAATGACGCGGGCGCCCTGCAACTTGGCAAGGCCTTCGGGCCCTATCAGGCGTTCTGTGCGGGCAAAGATCATTTGGTACGGAAGCGTTCGAATGACTCCGGTAGGGGAGAGGAGCAGCGTACCATCTTCTGGGAGAAGGGGTTACGGAACACCAGCGTTGCCGCGTGAAGCGCCAGGCGGTGGATGGGATTGGTCTCGGCCCCGTATTTGTCGTCGCCGGCAACGGGATGGTCCAGAGAGGCGGCGTGAACGCGTATCTGGTTCTTTCGGCCTGTCTCAAGTTCGAATTCCACCTCTGAATAATGTTTGCTGCGGGAAAGCACTCTGTAGTGGGTTATGGCCAGCTGGCCGTCCTTCACTTCCACAGGCGAGGAGGTCATCTTCAAAGATTTAGGATTCTCCGTGAGCCAGCTCTGGATTGCGCCGGAATCCTTTTCCACCTGGCCTTCCAGCCATGCCACGTATTTTCTTTCGGCCACAAGGTCCTTCCACTTGCTCTGGAGTATGTCCTTTGCTCTCTCGTCCTTTGCAAATACCAGCACGCCGGAGGTTCCCCTGTCCAGGCGGTGCACTATCCAGATCTTTACGCTGTCCCTGTTGGGCTCCTTGCCGGAAATCAAATCCTCCTTGCGCTGCATACGGGCGTTTAGCTTCACATAAGCGTTCAGAAGCCTGTACAGCGTGTCTTTTTCCTTGCCGGTAGCCACCGTGAGCATGCCGGATGGCTTATCGACCACTATGTAATGCTCGTCTTCAAAAAGTATCTTTACGCCGGCTTTCTCTACCGTTTCGCGTGCATCGGTGCGCATTGCGCGGGCAATGGAAATGCCTTTGGGAAGGATAGTTATCTTGTCCCCGGCTTTTAGCGGGCGGTCAAAGGCGGTGCAAGCCTCTCCGTTCACCAGCACCTGGCCTTTGGAAAGGAGGTTCTTGATGCTGGTCTTTGACTGGGGTGCCAGTATCTCAAAAAGGTATTGCAGCAGGGAAGAGTCCCTTGATACTTTATAGTTTTGTCCGGTCATAATTCTTCCAGAAATTGGTGCAGCTCTTTGGGCAGCAGTTTCATGAAATGGTCCAGGGTTCCGTGCGGAATGATAATGTTTTCCAGGGATTCGCAATCGTCAAACGCCTCTTCTCCAATTACTTCCAGTCCTTTGTTCAGCTTTACGTGATAAAGGTTGATACATCCCTGGAAAGCACGGGGGCCGATAACTTTGAGCTTAGCAGGCATTGAAATCCGCTCCAGTTGCCAGCAATCCACAAAGGCCGATTCGCCAATGCTCACAAGGCCGGTAGGAAGCTTGATCGAAAGCAGTTCCCCGCATTCGGCAAAGGCATTGCAGCCAATATGGGTGACGGAATTGGGCAGGTGAATGGTCTCAAGATAAGACGAACGGTCTTCCAGGGGAATTTCTTCGCCGATCTTAAGGCCTGCCATGTAGTCCTGGAAGGAGAAGACGTCGTCGCAGATTATCTCGCAGCCTTCCCTTACAGTGACTTCGGAGGGAAAGTTTTCGGCATCCAGAAGGCGTTTTCCATCGGCCGAATAACTGAGACAGTTTTCACTGTCCCATACGTCGTGGTCGAATTCTTCCTGGCAGAAGGCGGTTGTCATGGGGCTAGAAGGTTTTCACAAAGTCGATGTCCTTTTTGAGCATCACTTTGGGCTCCATCTTTGAAACTTTCTGGAAAAGCTTGAATTGATATGCAGGCGACAGATATACCCTGTGTTCGTTCTTTCCTTTGCGCCACCACTTGTAGAAGGCGATAGGATCCGTGTCGTAGGGGATGCGGGCTTCGACTTCCGACGAATAGCCGGGAAAGTCAATCACCATCTTAAGGCCGGTGATGCGTTTGTAGTACTCGTAATCGGCCCTTCTCAGTTTGGATACAAGGGGCGCAAATACCTCGTACTGATCTACTTGCAGCACTTTGTCCTTTATTATCATGCGGTGGATGCGAACAGGGTCTGTCTGGAGCCACTCTGAGATTTTAAGCGTAACCGGACCATTTTCACAGTCCAGCGTAAGCATGTCCGAAGAGAAATAAATCTTTTCGCTATCCAGAGGGAAATTTTCCATAATTTTTTGCCTGCACTTGCAAATATATGAAAAATTTCTTTTTTTGACGAAAATTTTTTATCTTTGAGAATAGAAAGCAATTACTAACACTTAATTATTAATAATTACTATGGACTACAAAATCATTGACATTCAGGGTATCGGCCCCGTTTATGCAGAAAAGCTGGAAGCAATTGGTATCACCACTGTGAAGCAGATCCTTGAAAAAGGCTGCTGCCCCAAAGGCCGCAAGGAACTTGAAGAGAAAACCGGCATCCGCGGAGATCTCATCCTCACTTGGGTAAATCATGCCGATCTTTTCCGCGTAAAAGGCGTAGGCCCTCAGTTCGCAGAACTCCTGGAAGCCGCCGGCGTAGATACCGTAAAGGAACTCCGCAACCGCAACGCCGCCAATCTGGCAGCCAAAATGCTGGAAGTTAACGAGGCCAAGCACCTGTGCAAACGTACTCCCGTAGAAAAAGAAATCCAGAAGTACATCGACGCAGCCAAAGAACTCGAACCAGTAGTAACTTATTAATCCTAAGTTATCTCTTTAGCATGAGGGTGGCTTTATAGGCCGCCCTTTTTTTGTTGTTTGCCCGCGCTTGCCCCCTGCGCCCTCATCCCGGCCCTGACCCGGGATCCCTGAGATTGCGGCTCGTAGACCGCAATGAGGCCCTTGTCTCCGGCTGGAGCCTTATGCCCGCGGTTAAAACGGGAGCAGCATTATCAGTTTTTGTAGGGCTTCTGCCGGGAGGGAGCCGTGGTAGGCCATGTCATAGACATAGGGCACTTTAAGGGCGTAGAACGGGAGAAGGCGTTTGGTGTAGGTGCCAAGAGCCACGGGGTCTGAGGTGCCCAGGTATGCGGGTAGGAATACGTTCCAGTGGGCGTTAAGCATCTCCGGAGTGAGGTGGAACAGGAACTCCATCCTCTCCTTGCTGGCGTTGTGGCAGATGGTATACATAAGGCCCAGATCCCATTCCGGAACGCCATATGCGAACTCGCCAACGTCAATCCACCAATTAGTCTTGCCATCGGTAATGATGTTGCCAATCTGCAAGTCTCCGTGAACGCATGTGTCCGATTCCGGAACGGTTTCCAGGAAACGCAAAGCGCGCTGCTTGTATTCTTCCGGTACAAGATCTTTTTCCAGATAGAACTTCTTCACGGTTTCTTTGTAAGAGCGCAGATGCGCTGTATCGGCCTTTGTTTCATGCAGTTTGCGGGTCTCGCGGGCGAACATGAGCGATATTTCCTCCAGGCGTTCAGGCTCTTCCGAGATAATGCGCGTGAAGGAGCGTTTGCCGGGTATGAACTGGTATTCGGCCCCGAAACGTTCGCCGTCCGTAACCAGGCGATAAGGCTCCGGCGTGGAGATGCCCATCTCGAAGACGGTGCATGCAGTGAGGAATTCTTCCACTGCTCTATCGGCCTCAAAGCCGGGATTGTAAAGCTTGGCTAAAGTATTATGGGTCTTGTTTTTATATGATACCGCCGTTCCGCCTTCTCCCACACGGACGTAATCGTTCAGGTCGATGGCCTGGTAGTATTGCATGAGGGGGGAGAAGATAAGTTCGTTAAAATTGTCAATGACATAGTTGGCACCGGCCTCCTGCAGCTCCTGGCGGGAGGAGTTGCCATAGGTTACGCCGCAGGTGAATGCGCCGGCACCAAGGCCCATCTGAATATCCACAGGCATGTCGCCTACTACCAGCGTTTCCGAAGGCTGGTAACCAAGCTCCCTCATGGTTTTAAGGACGGGTTCCGGGTTGGGCTTTGCATGTGTAACGTCGCCAGCTCCAAGCACATAGGAGAAATATTGGGCAATTCCCATATCCCGCAGAAAGTCGTTCAGGGACTTGGCGCCCCTGGAAGAGGCCACGGTCAGGATGAGGCCGGCCTCATGCATTTTGGCAAGCGTATGCGCAACCCCAGGAAAGAGTTCCGGGACAATCTGAGTTTTCATCTGGTCAAAGACCTCCCGGTAAACAGCCACCCAAGGATCAAGGTCTTCCGGACGAAGCTGAGGGTACATGGCCATGATGCCCTCCTTTAAAGGCAGGCCGATAGTTGCTATTATTTTAGGGGCCGGGCAAACGGGAAAGCCCATGCGGCGCTGGACCTCCTGGTTGGTCTTGACAATCAGTTCACGGGTATCGGCCAGAGTGCCGTCGAAGTCAAAAATTATAAGCTTAATCATTCTTTTTCCTGCCGAAAATGCGGGTTACGATAGGATCAGTAAAGTGCATGCAAAGGCCGGTGAGGACGGCCTGGATTATGGTGCCTTCACGCACCACCATGGTATGACCGTTGCCGGTAAGCAATCCGAAGAAGATGAACGCCAATACTACCGTAATCACCACCAGGGTAACGTCCATGATAACTTTGACGACGGCAAACTTGGCATTGGTGCGCAGGGTGATGACGTTCAGGGTGTTGTCGGCCGGAAGTATCCAGCCCTCGCCAAGCACTTCCAGGCGTATGCCCACAGCGGTGAGGAACACGGCAACAAGGCTAAGGACAATCTGCACCCAGTAAGTTGTGGCAGGCGCATTAAGTGCGTCGAACAGCCAGATTGCGCCGTCCACCATATAACCGAAGATAAGTATTGGCAGAACCTGCATTACGTGAGTCCACTTAAAGTCTTTCTTTAAGATAAAGGCTTGTATCACGATGAACAGCAGGTTGAAAAGCCAAGTGAAAGTGCCCACGCTGATATGCGTGAACTTAAGGCTTAGCACCGTAGGAATGCATGAAAGCGGCGCAATTCCCAGATTGGACTTTATAGAAAGTCCCACGCCCAGGGCCACCACAACAAGCCCCAGTGTGGAAATGCCGTAACGTACAAGGATATCTTTGGTCTTGGTCATAGTATCAGTATTTCCACAAATATAAGAATAATTTACAAACTATTATTACCGGGCTCCGCCGCCGTGGCCGCCGCCGAAGCCGCCGCCACCGCCGCCGAAGGAGATGGATCCGCCGCCGCCGGAGGAGCGACGTGCCTGAACCTCGCGGGCCCTTCTATCGGCATCCCTCTTGATGGCCGAGGCCACCATTGCGGCAGACGAGCTGTTCACATCGCTCAGAATCATGTAGGTGGTGGCAGTGTCCATCATGTTGGATTCGCGGGTGTACTGTTCCATAATC